>CAYOQM010000061.1:326-4000 GCA_964406065.1 uncultured Verrucomicrobiota bacterium | reverse complement strand
TCCATGGCGCCATCAACATGCTCGGGCTGGCCAAACGCGTCAACGCCAGGATTCTTCAAGCCTCCACAAGCGAAGTCTATGGCGACCCGCAGATCCACCCCCAGCGCGAGGATTACTGGGGGCATGTCAATCCCATCGGCACCCGGTCCTGCTACGACGAAGGCAAGCGCTGCGCTGAAACCCTTTTTTTCGATTACCACCGGCAGCATCAGGTGCAGATCAAGGTGGCCCGCATTTTCAACACCTACGGCCCCCGGATGCATCCCCATGATGGACGCGTGGTGTCCAACTTCATTGTGCAAGCGCTCAGAAATGAGCCCATCACCATCTACGGGAACGGCCTGCAGACCCGATCCTTCTGCTACTGTGATGACCTGATCCGAGGCCTCATCAGCCTGATGAACAGTCCGGATGAGGTGACCGGCCCCATCAATATGGGTAACCCCGGCGAATTCACCATGCTGGATCTGGCTCGCAAGGTGATCATGCTCTCTGGATCGGTCTCCCAGCTGGAACTCAAACCCCTTCCGTCCGACGATCCGAAACAACGCCAACCGGATATCACGCTGGCCCGCCGGATCCTGAATTGGGAGCCCACTGTTTTCCTGGATGAAGGACTGGCACTCACCATCGAGTATTTCAAGACTTTGTTGCAAAGCGCCTAAGACGAAATGAGGCAACTTATGATCGGCAAAAGACAACGAACTCCCCTGTTTATAATCAGATGGTCAATCCGGGAATGGCGGGTGTTGACCCTGTCACTGGGCCTGGCCTTCATCGTGACCATGGTCGGTGTAGCCATCAACTTTGGCGTCAAAGTAACGGCCTTTTTCGCCCCTCATGCCCGCCAACCCATCGTCATTTTCATCGCCAATTTCCTGGTGGTCTGGCTGATGGCCCTGCTGATTATCTCCTACCGGCGCTGGCGCAGGGAAGCCCTCAAGAACCGGGAACTTTCCGATATTGTCGACAGCATCAGCCCGGATGTCCTGCTGGTGGTGAACCCCGACCGTACAATCCTCATGACCAGCAGGTCTACCCTGCGCATGTTCGGACATACCCCCGAAAGCCTGACCGGGAAGAAAACCGACATCTTGTATGGTGACCGCCGGTCCCGCACCGACATCAAGCATGAAATCTACGAGGCCTTGCAGACAGAAGGGTTCCACATTGGATGGGCCAACGGAATGCGCAAGGACGGAAAAATGTTCCCCTTGGAAATCATCACCGGAGTCCTGGCGGATCACAGCGGAAGCGTCCTGCTGCTGCAGGACATCAGCGAACGGAAACATGCCGAGAAAATGCTGATGGACCGCGAGGTACAGCTTCGGCAATCCCAGAAGATGGAGGCCCTTGGCCAGCTGGCGGGGGAAGTCGCCCATGATTTCAACAATCTGCTGACCTCCATTCTCGGGTTCAGCACCCAGGTCGCCGAAGCCCTGCCCTCGGAACACCCGGCCCAGGAGGATATCAAGGAAGTCCTCAACAGCGCGAGTCGCGCCGCCAAACTCACCTCCAAACTTCTGGCCGTGGGACGGAAGCAAAGTTTTCAGATTGACCGGATCAACCTGAATGAGGTGGTGGACGGGATGGTTCACCTGCTGAAACGAACCCTCGGGGAAAAGGTGGCCCTTGAAATTCACCTTGATTCGGAAAGCAGTACGGCATCCGCTTATCTGGGCGTTATCGAGCAGATTATCCTGAATCTTGCCGTGAATGCCCGGGATGCTATGCCCAAGGGAGGCACCCTTGAGATCCGCACCGAGAGATTGATTCTCGACAAGGAGTACAACCGGCCCAATATGACTGTTGCCCCGGGCGCCTATGTGGTCCTGACGGTGCGGGATTCAGGAATCGGCATGAGCCAGGAGACACAGGAACATATCTTCGAACCCTTTTTCACCACCAAGGAACGCGGCCGGGGAACCGGACTCGGGCTATCCATGGTCTACGGGATCATGCGGCAGTGCTCGGGAAGCATCGAGGTGGAGAGTCACCCCGGCGTCGGAACCACGTTCCGCCTGTTTTTCAAGGCTGAATAGTCCCGATGTGCCTTCCTTTCATCAGATGGGATCATCCCCAATCCGTACGGAGGGATTGTATCATGATCATTTAATCCTTTTGTCGGGGAGTCGGTCTCTGTTAATAAGAACGGGACATGGAAAACCGTAATTCGTTCACATTTGAACTGTCGGAGACTCAGCAGGCGGCTCTGATCATGATCCTCGAGGGGGGCAACTTCAAGGTTGCCGCCGTCCCCTATTCCATCATTGCCGCCGACGGCGACCACTGCCGCATCGTGCTCTACCAGTCGGGCAAGGTTGTTGTCCAGGGCAAGGGTGCCCAGGACTTCGTCACCTTCACCCTCGAACCGCTCGTGCTGATGGCCGCACAGGTCGGCTACGAGGATGTGCTGAACCCCGAGGCGTTGGCCCCGCATATCGGCGTGGACGAAAGCGGCAAGGGCGACTTTTTCGGCCCCATGGTGATCGCCAGCGCCTATACCGACAAGGCGATCGTCGAGAAATTCCGCGAAATCGGCGTGAGGGACAGCAAGAAAATCACCACCGACAAACGCATCCTGGAAATCGCGCGCGAGATCCGCAAGATCCTCGGCAACAGGTTCACCCTGATCCAGATCGGCCCGGCCAAGTACAACCAGCTCTACTCCAAGATGCGCAGTGTCAACACCATGCTCGCCTGGGGCCATGCCCGCGCGATCGAGAACATGCTCGACATCCTCCCCGCCTGTCCCCGAGCCATTTCCGACCAGTTCGGCAGCAAGGAGCAGGTCCAGAAGGCCCTGATGCACAAGGGGCGCAAGATCGAACTGGTTCAGCAACACCGCGCCGAGGCCGATTTGGCCGTCGCCGCCGCTTCCATCCTCGCCCGGGAGGCGTTCGTGCTCGGCCTCCAGCGGCTTGGCGAACAGTACGGCGTCAAGCTTCCCAAGGGCGCCTCGGACCTCGTCCAGACCGCCGCCGTGGAACTCATCGGCAAGCACTCCCCGGGGGTACTGCTCGAAACCGCCAAATGCCATTTCCGCACCACCGATGCCGTCCTGACCAAGGTCCATCAGACCCGAGCCATCCTCGGCGCCGCAGGCGCCATGGTCTCAAAACCCTACGACCGCTCGAAATTCAGTTCGAAAAAGAAGCAGGACTAACCGGGGGACGCGGTCCCCTTCTTGGGCCCTCAGCGTGCGTAGGGAGTACGACGACCCTCCACCCGTGTATGGATCGGCGCGCAGCGCCGGTATTCCGTGGGAGACAAGCCTTCCTCCGCCCGGAACGCACGGGACAAACTGTGCACCGTCTCGAACCCGACCTGCACGGCAATCTCCGAAAGCGTCTGCGCCGTGCCAACCATCAATTCCTGTGCCTTGCGCAACCGGGCACGCCGGATGTAAGTTCGCGGCGAACACCCGAAATGACGTTGGAACAGATGCCGGAAATGACTCGGTGACAGCTCGCAGCGCCGGGCCAGATCTGTCACCGATGCCGGCGAGGCGCATTCCCGGGCCATGACATCGGCTGTCTTTTCAAGGAGCGGAATGTGCGCCATATGCTCAACGGGCAACCCGGCGCGCCCCCTCAGGATCTCGGCGACAATCTCCATCAGCAACCCGGACATCCGCATTCCGGCAAAAGGCTGGGCACGGGCCGCTTCGGCGC
>CAYOQM010000061.1:0-316 GCA_964406065.1 uncultured Verrucomicrobiota bacterium | reverse complement strand
CCTGGATCAGCTGGCCCACACGGCAGTTGGTGGGCCCCCGGATGCGCCCGGCCAGTGACTGCACCAGCGGGTCACGCACCGGCGGATGCATGAGGAACACCAGATCCGTGAAGTCCGTCATCCCCTCCGGAATGCTGAAATCCCAGTGACTGAACTCCAACCGGTACACGAGATCGAAATGAACATACGGACAGTGCATCCCTGGCGCAAACCCTTCCATTTCGTGGATCGTGTCCGGCGGAATCCAGAACAAGTCGCCACATCCAGCGTCATACTCCCCCCCCCCCCACCCAAACCCGCCCCCCCCCCCCCCCAA
>CAYOQM010000060.1:0-13117 GCA_964406065.1 uncultured Verrucomicrobiota bacterium | reverse complement strand
TTTCGATGGCATCGCGCCGGGGCACGACGTAGCGCAGGTAGAAGCGTGCATAGTTATCGCGTAAACGGTACTTCTCGGTGCGCGTGGGATGTGTCGTCTTAGGGTTGAATACACGGTCACGCACGAGAAACCCACCTTGTACAAGGTCTTCCAGGTGCTCGCTCAGGTGCCCGCTACGTTCCTTACCAAGTGCCGCGCTGATTTCCGAGACCGTTCGGCTGCCATGCGCAAGACATTCGAGGACGGACTTATAACCTTCCGCTCGCTTTCCGAATACGTCATTAAATATCTGGGCGAACTCCCTGAACAAAAATCCTTCCCTCTGAAAACAGAGCCGCCGGATATTTTCGTCCGCTGAAAGCGTGGGATCCAACTCCTCAAGGTATTTCGGGACACCGCCTGTGACGGACAAGACAACTAGTTTTTCGTAGGAACTGGTGCGGTCGCCGGCTTTCCCCCAGAATCTGTTGCAGTCGCACGGCGGTAACTCATCCAGCAGGACGTCCCAGGAATCCCGCCCCACGAATCCCGTATTGTTCCTCCTCGTTCGTCTATCCGAGACTGATCATGTAGGGACATTATGGGCACGAAACATGCAAAACGTCAAGTTCGTGCCTTTATCAACTTGGAAAAAGCGGGCACGAAATGCGCGTCATGCGGTATTTGTGCCTCAGAAGGGGGATCCGTTTGGGGCACGAAATGAAGGGATCCGGGGACAGGCTAATAGTTAATACAAACGCAAGGACGATGAAGCCGCAACGGGGTCCGATAGGGAGGTCAAGTCTCAACTGGCACAGTGGCCGGTCCATCGGCATCGCCTGCCCGAAACTGGACGAGCAGCAGGATTCTCCTGTGATCCCGAAAACAGAACACCCCTTCCGCCGTGACGGCGGGAAGGGGTGTTGATCCGGGTCAGTCAGGCGCCTACTTTGCCGCTGCCGCCTCGAGTTTCTCGACCTTTTCAATGGTCTTGAGCACGGGCAACTCCTTGTCCTTCTTTTTGGTAACATAACCCATGCCCGTGATCTTGACCTTGGCGCCGTCAAATTCATCGGCCTTGCCCTTGGGCAGGTGAATCTCCGCGCCGCTTTCGTCCACCAGCACGAACCAGCTCATCATGACCGTGCCGTCTTTCTTCTTCTTCTCAACCTTTTGCACGGTGCCGGTAAGCGTCATCTCCTTCAAGTCGACCGCTTGTTGCTCGGTCCTGGCTTTCTTGTCCGGCTTCGGCGCCTCCGCCTCCTCCTTGCCGCATGCCGATAAAGCCACCGCCGCCGCCATTACTCCCGCCAAACACACTTTTCTCATGTCGCTCTCCTTTCCTGCTTGAAGACCCCCGGGAAAACCACACGGCCTCTCCGGGTGTCGTTAGTTACAGTTATATAGAATTATAACTAATTAAACAAGCGAAACGTGAGGGCCGCCCGAAGGGAGGCGGCGAGGTGATCGGAGGTTGTCTGGATCGGACCAATGTGCTCTACTGCCGCCCAATCCGCGGCGTCAGAGGTGGGGGCGCCCGGCTGTCATCATCAATCGTGGAGAAAGGGCTGAATGCGCACCGCTGAAATCGTAACGTCCCGGTCTTCGTTCTTGCTGCTGGTGCGGGTCTCCATCGTGGCGGCCGGCCTGCTGGCGTTCAGCAACGGATTCAACGGCCGGTTTTTCCTGGATGACACGAAGGTGATCATCGAGAACGCCCGGCTGCGCCACCTGCTGCCGGGGGCTGCGGGTGAGTGGGTCGGCCCGCGCGCCCTGGTTGATCTCACCTTCGCCTTCAATTATGCCACGGGAAAACTCAATCCGGCGGACTACCATGCCGTCAACCTGCTCTCGCATCTGATCGCGGGGCTGCTTCTTTTCGGTCTGGTCAGGCGCACGATGGCGCTGGATTCCAGCCCTGACAGGATCCGGTTGGCCGCCGTCCCGGTGGCGTGGATCGCGGCCCTGACCTGGGTTGTCCATCCCCTCGCAGGGGCTGCCGTCCAGTATGTCTGCCAGCGTTACGAGCTCCTGGCGGGGCTGTGCGCCCTGCTGACGCTCTACGCCGTGGTGCGCGCCGCCACGCCCGGCGCCCGGCGGACACTCTGGCAGGTCGTGGCGGTCGCGGCCTGCCTCGCGGGGATGAGCTGCAAGGAAACCATGGTCGTCATACCGCCGATGGTGCTGGCCTTCGACAGGATTTTCCTGGGCGCCTCCTGGCGCGAGGTGTGGGGTCAACGCCGCCTTTTCCATGCCGGCCTGTTTGCGACGGTGCTCTATCTGGCCCTACCCCTGGTGTTCCCGGGGCTGTCCGCCGGCGTCCACGACTATCAGCCGGAGGGCCTGTCGCTGGCGTACCTGGCGGCCCAGATGCGCGTGGTGTCGCTCTATCTCAGGCTGGCGGTCTGGCCCCATCCTCTCTGTCTGGATTACGGGTGGACCTCCACTCCGGCGTCCTTCGGCGGGCCCTGGGCGGCCCTGCCGGCTCTCCTGTTCGTGGTGATGACGGCGTGGCTGTTCATCCGCTCCCGGTGGCGGCTCGGGTTTGCGGGGCTGGCGTTCCTGCTGCTCCTGGCGCCCACCTCCAGCATTTTTCCGCATCCGGATCTGGCGTTTGACCACCGGATGTATCTGCCGCTGGCCGCCCTGGCGGTGGGGTGGGCCTGTCTGCTGGTTGGCGCGGCGGGACGGTTAGTGTCGCCGGTCGCCCGCAGCCTCTGTATTGCGGGGCCTGTCCTGGGGGTGGTCATCGCCCTGGGGGCCACCACCTATGAACGCAACCGTGAGTTTCAGGATGCGGTGGAAATGTGGCGCAGCGTGTTGAACCTGCGTCCTGACAACACCCGCGCCGCCGTGTGTCTTACCGGTGAGTTATACGACCGGCGTCTGGACCGCGAGGTGATCGAGACAGCCTCTCGCGTCCTGACCCGGCTTCCCCCCCTGGATCCGCAGAGTCCGCTAGACCAGCGCCGCCGCGTGGATGTTTCGAAACTGCTCAACAACATGGGTCTGGCGCAACTGCGCGAATCCCGTCCCGCGGAGGCCGTGTCGGCGTTCAGGCGGGCCGTGGTGGTGGCGCCCGGCAACATCCGGGCACGGCTGGGTCTGGCCTCCGCCGTCCTGGCCGCGGGAGATACCAACGCCGCGCTGCGCGAGGTGTCCCTGGCCCGCCAGAGTGCGCCCCGTAATCCGGAGGCGCTCCAGGCCGAGGCCGATCTGCTGGCCATTACCGGGTCGCCCCGCGAGGCGGCGGGACGCTACCGGCAGGCCCTGGAATGGCTGCCCGACCAGCCGGTCCTGCTAGGCCGGCTGGCCTGGTTGCTGGCGACCTGCCCCGACGCGGCGGTTCGCGATGGCGCCGCGTCGCTGCGCCTGGCCCAGTCCTGTGTCCGCCAGACCGACGACGGCTCCGGGTCCGAGGCGTTTGAAACTCTGGCCGCGGCGCTGGCGGAAGCGGGGGACCCCGCCCGTGCCGCGGCCCTTCAAGCGCAGGTTATTGAACAGCTCGGGACAACGCCGGTTCGCCAGGCCCGGCTGGAGTCCTATCGCGCCGGGCATCCCTGGCGGGAGGGGCGCTTTGCGCCGGTCCAGGCTGACCTCCCGGCCTTTCTCCTGCCGGCACAATCCCTGAAAGGAGCGCCGTGAACCGGTGAAGCGGCGTATTCAACACCGGATGCCTCCGGGACAACCCGAGGTGGCGCTTCTGGATTTTCTGGGTGCGAGGTTTACCTATCATACCCGGGACCAGTGGCAGGGCCGGATCGATGAGCAGCGGGTGCTGGTCAACGGGGCTCCGGCGCAGGCAGGCCGCCTGCTCGCCGCGGGCGACGAGGTGGAGTTCATTGCGCACGATATTCCCGAGCCGCCGGTCTCGTTTGAGATCCGTGTGGTGCGCGAGGATTACGATATCATGGTGATCGACAAGCCCGCCAACCTGCCCTGTCATCCCGCCGGGCGGTATTTCAACCATACGCTGTGGGCCTATTTGAAAACTCACCATTGCCTGGAATCGCCCAGCCTGGTGAACCGGCTTGACCGCGAGACGTCCGGCCTCGTCCTGGTGGCGAAACACGCGAAGGCGGAGGCGAAATGCCGCGCCCAGTTCGCGCAACGGCGGGTGGTGAAGCGGTATGTGGTACTGGTTGAGGGGCTTTTTCCGGAAACCCTCCGGGCGCGGGGATGGCTGACGCCCGATCCCGGTTCCGGAGTCCATAAGCGCCGGCGGTTTACGTCCGCTGAACCGGATTCCGCCATTCCGGAATCCGCCGAATGGGCGGAGACCGGGTTCCGGTTCCTGAGATTTGTGAACGGGGTCAGCGAAGTGGAGGCGGTGCTGCACACCGGCCGCCTGCACCAGATCCGGGCCACCTTGAGTTCGCTCGGCTATCCCGTGGTGGGCGACAAGCTTTACGGGCCCGACCCGATGATGTTTGTCCGGTTCTGCACCGATGCCCTGACGGACGAGGATCGCCTGCGCCTCCGGATGACACGCCAGGCGCTGCATGCCGCGGAACTGGAGTTCGAGCATCCCGCCACCGGGGAGCGGGTGCAGGCCGTGGCGCCCCTGCCGCCCGATATGGCGGCGATCCTGGACGGATGACTTCAGTCGGCGCCGGCAGGCTCCGTGCCTACGGCTTATCCTTGGCCAGCCTTTTGACCAGCGCCTTGTAATCGGGCGGGGGGGAAGCGATATCATCCGGCGTTTCCGGCAGGCCGTCGGGGCCGGAGGAGAAAAGACGCACGGTGTCGTTGCTGCTGGAATACTGGAAGGGGTGACCCCAGAGGTCGGGAGGGAGCCCCTCCAGATAGAAACCCTTCCAGCCGGGAACGCCGGGGTTGCGGACCAGGGCCTTGAGCCCCTCGTCCGCGGTCGGATAGCGTTTGCAATGGGTGCGGAACCATTCGAGCGCGGTGCGGATGACCACCAGTTCGCGCCGGGTTTGCAGGGTCTTTGACGGCGGGCGGTAGGGGATGCCGGTGTTGATATCGAGGGTCATCAGGAATCCGACCACCAGGATGCAGCCGCCCAGCACCCAGATCATGAAGCGTGTCCGGCCGATGAACATCGTCCAGAGCGGCTGGCGCGCCGCGGGGCTGCCAACAGTCATGTTCGGGCCCCGGGTCCGGCGCGAGGTAGCCGGTTTGGATTTCTTCCAGCGGTCGGGATGCCGCAGGGTCTTGCCGCAGGCGGGGCATTGGGAGCCCGCGAGGGTTTCAAAGAGATGCCGGCAATGGGGACAAAGGTATTTCATCAAGGGAACGATTTTGGTTGCAATCAGTTCGAATATAAATGATGAAGGGCCGGTTCACAACCGAAATCAGGGATTGAAGCCGTTCCTCAATAGTGTATCCTGCGCTTCAGGTGTGGGCAGTCCTCTTGACTGGGTAGTGGCTGTTTGTTATCAAGGTGCCAACATGGTGACAATTAAACGCGACAAAACGGGGTGGGCGTCGGCGCGACGAGTGCTGATGGGGGTGACCCTGCTGTGGGTTGTTTCCAGTCCCGTGTTGGCGGATGAGCAGTCCGACATCCAGGATGAGCTCAAGTTTGCCTCCGAACTGGTCAAATGGCGGCTGACCGATTATGCCCAGAAGGCCGTGGACCGGTTGTTGATCAAGTATCCCGACGCCAAGGCGCAGGCGGCCAGGGTTCGCATCGAGGTACTGACCTCCCGCGGCAAGTTCGATGAGGCCGAAGCCCTCGTTGCCGGCATGCCCGCGGGCGCCGCCGAGACCATGGTGATGCAGTTGGCGGTGGGCGACCAGTACTACGCCTGGCAGCGCATGAAGGATGCCCAGCGCGTCTACGAGGCCTTCTTCAAGCAGTTCCCAAAGGGCCCTCCGGCCGAAGTGGCGCGGTTATATGGAGAATCCGCCTACAAATTCGCCCAGATGCTGGTCCTGAGCGGGGATTTTTCGGGCGCCTTCGAGGCCTACCGCCGCGTATTGGCTTGTCCGCTCAATTCCCCGGAGATCGAACGGCGGGTGATGACGGAAATGGCCGAAATAGGATTGCGGATTGCCGAGAACCCCGCGACCTCGCCCGCCACCAAGAAAGCCGTTCTTGAGGAAGCGGGCAAGATGTGTACGAAGGTCCAGTGGCAGGGTACGGACCTGTGGTTTGCCAAGACGGTCGTCATCCTGGCCCATATCCGGATGCTGCAGGGCGACAAGGCGGGGGCGCGCAAGGTGATCACGGACTACATGCCCATGTTAACGGATGTGGACAAGATCCTGCGCGAGGCCAAGGAGAATATGAAGCTCAGCCCGATGGCGGAGTGCAAGTTCCTGCTTGGAACCCTTTATGAGGAGGAGGGGCGCGCCCTGCTGCGGGACAAGGCCAAGGAGGCCGACTGCGTTCAGCTCCTTGCGAAGGCCCTTTCGCAGTTATACACCGTGGCCAAGAATTATCCCGGAAGCAACTGGGCCCCCGAGGCTCGGCGGCGGGCGGATGCCATTGCGGATGTCCTTGAGAAAGACCTGAAAAAGTCGTTTCCGAAGCCCACCTTCGACAGCAGCACCATGATGGTTGAGCAGTTGAAAGAGGCGCGGCTCCTGTTCCAGCAGCAGGATTTCAAGTCGGCGGCTGAGAAGTATGTCGAGGTTCTGGTCATGGGCGACCGGTTCAAGGCCGCTCCCCAGGCCGTGAGCGAACTGGCCCGGTGCTATATCGAGCTCAAGGATGATCCCTATGCCAGGGCCATGACCGGCTTTCTGGCGGAACGCTTCAGCCAGGGGACCAACACCTACGAGTAAGCCGGCAGCGCCCTGCTGCTGGTGGCCTCGGCCTACGAGGAGCGCCAGGCCCTGCTGAAGGCCGACCAGGTGTACGACCAGTTCTATCGCTACTATCCCGACCACAGCAAGGTTCCGCTCATCCTGTTCCGGCAGGGGGAGGCTTACCTCAGGCTCACCAACGCTGTGGAGGCGCTGAAGAACTATGCGCGGATCGTGTCGGATTACCCGCGCGCCCGGCTGTATCCCGATGCGCTCAGCCGGCAGGCCTATTGCCAAACCCTGACGGGCGACCCTACCAATGCCATCACGACCCTGACGAACTACGTGGCGCAGTTATCGACCGGAGTGGAAATGCTTTCGGCCAAGCTGAGGCTGGCGGACGCCTACCGTTCGTCCGGGATGATCATCTTGTCGCTGAATGAATACACCCGCTTGATCAGGCTTATCGAGCAGGAGGGGGCCACGTATGCGGGCAGCAATCCCGACGACCTGGCCCGCATGAGGCGTACCCAGGAGCTGGCGATGTACTCCAAGCCGCAGTGTTATTCCCGCCTGAGGGATCCCGAGGCCCAGATTCCCGTCTACCAGGCCAAGGCCATTGAGGGGTATGAGGCGTTTCTCAAGGGGTTCCCGAAATCCGAGATGGCGCCCTCCGCCCTCGGTGCGATGGGCACCCTGTATTACCTGTTGAATAAGCCGGACGAGGCCGGGAAGGCGTTTGACCGCCTGGCGAAGGATTATCCGACCAGCCAGCAGGCGATGAACATGGTGTTTGTCCGGGCCGATGCCCTCATGAACATGGGAGAGAAGGACCGCGCCGTGAAGGTGTACGCCGAGATGCTCAAGAATCCGGCGCAGTTCAATCCCTCGCAGTTCCTGCGCGCCGGCCGGGTGCTGGCCGAGGCGAAGGAATTTGCCACGGCGGCGCAACTGTTGGCCGAAGCGCGCAAATCCCCCGATGTGCCGCTGTGGCAGGCGGCGACCCTGGGGTACGGCCAGACGCTGTTGGGCTCGGGACAGTATGCCGAGGCGGTCAAGGTGTTTGAAGATTTCCTGAACAAGTACAAGAAGTCGGGCTACGTGATTGAAGTCAACCTGGCGATGAGCCGCAGCTATGGCGAGGTGGCCAAACTGGAGGCCGATGCGGCGAAGAAGAAGGCGGCGTTCGACAAGGCGCTTGGCGCGATGAGCAAGGTGCGCCAGTATGCCCGCGATCCCGAGATGATGGTCAAGGCGGATGTCGAAATGGCGGCGATCCAGGTGCTGATGGGTGATACGTTCGGGGCCCTGGCCTCGTACCAGCGCATCCTGCTGTTCACGGACACCTCCAACCCCAAGGTGCGTCCGCATTATGAGCAGGCCTTTGGAAGCAGCCTGCCGCTGTTCAAGGAAACGGCGCGTTTCGCGGATCTGCTGGAGGCCTGCGAAACCTATCTCAAGCAGTTCCCCCAGGGGCAGTTCAGTGCCAAGGCCCGGCAGTCACGCGATGAGGCCAAGGCCAAACTGGCGGCGGGGAAATAAAGGACGGGATTCATGATAAACCGTAACATAGGGCTCCTGATGGCGCTGGCGGGCATCTTAGCCTGCCTGGCGCCGGTTTCCGCCCGGGCGGAAGTGCTTAAGAGGACCGATGGCCGGGAACTGGAAGGCGTCCGCATCAAGTGGTTCGAGACCCGCCGTGAATATCAGGTTGAAAATGCCGATGGCTCCATGATTCCCGTCGCGGTGGATGATGTGGAATCCGTGGAGGTGGCCAAGCCGGCCGACTTTGACAAGGCCGTGCAGGCCTACAAGGGGAAACAGTATGATGTGGCGATTCCCCTGCTCGAAAATATTGTCACCCAATACCGGCGGCTTCAGTGGGATAACAAGGCGCGGGAGATGCTGGCCAATGCGAGTTTCGCCAAAGGGGACTACAAGAAGGCGGTCCAGGTGCTGGGCGATCTGATGGCCAACACCACCAAGCGGCTGATTACCGATGAACAGCACGTCCTCTACTGGACGGCCCTGATGGGGGCGCAGATGACGGCCGCCCTGAAGAAGGACTTGAACGAGGCGCTGGCGGGGGAGTCCAAATCCCTGGCGGCCCAGGCGATGATCAAGCGGGGCGACCTTTTCAAGGCCGAGGGGAAGCGCGAGGATGCGGTACTGGATTACATGCGGGTGGTGCTGGTGTTCGAAGAGGCGCGCGAGGCGCATCCGGAGGCGCTTTTCAAGGCGTCCCAGTTGCTGAACGAAATGCGCGATCCGCGCGGCGATGAGTTGATGAAGAAGTTGATGTCGTTGTATCCCGACAGCCCCTATGCCAGGCGGCTGGGCGGGCAGATGTAAGGAAGGCGTAAAACGTAGCTAAGGAGAAAAGGGCGATGAAAAAAGCGGTAGTGTTGGGAGTGTTGGCGGCGGTGTTCGGCGTGTTCATGATGAGCCAGTTTGCCAGGGCGGCGGATCCTGCACCTGCGGGCGGAGCTCCGGCCGTTGCGGCCGCGGCCGCGCCGGGAGCCGGGCTGGAGGTCAAGGACGCCGAGGGGACGGAATCCAAGGCGGTCGGGCATGGCGGATTCATTGAAATCGTCACGCGCGCAGGCTGGTTCGGTATCGTCATCTGGGTCATGCTGATCGCCTGTTCCATTATCAGCGTGGCGCTCATCGTGGATTCGTTCATCAACATCAAGGACACGAAGATCATGCCGCCGGACCTGATCGGCAACGTCAGGTCGGCCATGGAGCAGGGCGACCTGCTGAAGGCGATCCAGTTCTGCGATACCACGCCCGGGCCGCTGGCAAGCATCCTGAAGGCCGGGTTCGCCCAGGTCGAGGAGGGGTATGAAGTCGTCCAGGACGCCGTCGGCGTCGCGGCTGACCTCGAGACCGAACGGCTGCTGAGCCGCGTGACCTACCTGAGCGTGATTTCCAACACAACCCCCATGCTGGGACTGATCGGAACCGTCCAAGGTATGATCTTCGCCTTCCTGACGCTGGGAACGATGGAGGCGGGTGCCGCGCAGCAGGCCATGCTGGCCATCAATATCTCGCACGGGTTGTGGGCAACCGCCATCGGTCTGGGAACCGCCGTGCCGGCCACCATCTTCTTCTATTATTTCAAGAACCGCTCGATGGGTATCATCCTGCGCATGGAAGCCCTGACGCTGGACCTCATCAAGGCCCTGCGTAATGTCGAAGTCGTGTCGGAGTAAGCACCAGGAGGGCGTGTCCTATGCGACATCCACGGGAAGAAGAACTGCTGAACGGCAATCTGACGGCGATGATCGACGTGGTCTTCCAGTTGATCATCTTCTTCGTCTGTACCGTCAACATGCAGGACAAGGCGATCGACGACCGGATCAAGCTGGCCATGGCCCCGAACGGGAAGGTGGATACCAAGAAGAATCCGTACGAGGTCAAGATCGATGTCAGCGACAAGGGCGAAGTGTCCATCTCACGGACCCGGTTATCCATGAAAATGGTGACGACCATCCTGAACAAGGCCCGCGCGGATGCCCGCGGGGTCGAGGTTCCGGTGTTGATCCGGGCGGACGGGCGTACGAAGCACGAGACCGTCCGCAAGGTCATGGACGCCTGCACCGATGCAAAAATCTGGAAGATCAAGTTCACGGCACTCAAGGAAAAAGCCTAGTTGGGCAGGTAAATTATGGGCAGAAAACGAAGACGGAGCAGTTTTCAGGCGGGTGAGCTCAACCTGACGGCCATGATCGACGTGGCCTTCCAGTTGCTCAGCTTTTTCATCATCACCACGCATCCGGTGGATGTGCTGACCAATCTGGATGTCTTCCGGCCGCAGCCGGATCAAGCCGCCAAGCCTGACGTCCAGCCCAAGGTGATCCGGATCACGGTGTTTCCCGACGGGTTCACGATCAATGACCGCGGGGTTGACAGCAGGCAGTTGACGAACCTGTTGGGCAAGCTGGCCGACCTGGATAAAACCCAGACCGTCCTGATCCAATGCCTGAACGAGTCCCCGCACAGCCGATTGATTGAACTGCTGGACGTGTGCTCGAAGCTGGGGCTGGTCAACTTGTCAGTCGTCAGTTCCGGCGGGGCGTGACGGACGGCCACGACGAGACTTTTTTGTAATATTATCGATTTTCCATGTAATACGAAATGACCGCAGGTAACGTGGCGCCGGGGAAAATATCATGAATGTTGATTACGATAAAATGATGCGGACGATCAAGCAGCACCTCTGGGGGCCGGTGGGGTCGGTGTTTTTCCATATTTTTGTGGTGATCCTGCTGGTGACCCTGTCGGTGGGGACGACCCAGCAGAAGGCGCCGGAGGTCGAGGTGACCATGATGGAAACCAAGGCCGAAACGCTCGACCAGATCGACGAAGTGGTCAAGAAGGAACTGGAGAAGGTCGAGACCGAGCCGCAGGACGTGGTGGTCGACCAGCCGAACGTGGCAACGGTCAGCACCATGGATGTGCCGTCCGATGCGCCGGGGAGCGGGGCGGGGAATTCCGACGGGGCGGGCATCGGCAGCGGCGATCCCTCGCTGGCGGCCGGATTCGAGATGGCGGTGTCCAAGAGTCCCCTGGTCATGAAGGGATTATACGCCCAGCGCACGGCAGGCGGCCGCAGAGGCGCCTTGAGCGCCTTTGGCGGCTCCCGGCGTGGCGAGGACGCCGTCATGCGCGCCCTGCGTTGGTTCAAGGCGAAGCAGGATCCTGATGGATCCTGGCGCAAGGCGGAACCGGGTACTCCTCCCGTTGCCATGGCCGGTCTGGCGCTCCTCTGTTTTCTGGCGCACGGCGAAACACCGGCGTCGGCGGAATTCGGGCAAACCGTTGAAAAAGCCATGAAATACCTGGTCGCCAACCAGCAAGCCAACGGGTTGTTTGGGAGTGGCAATCCCTATGAACATGGTATCTGCACCTATGCCGTGACCGAGGCGTTCGGGCTGACCAAGATCATGGCGTTGAAGGATGCCATGGACAAGGGAATCCAGGTGATCATTGACAAGCAGCAGGTGCCGTGTGGCGGTTATAATTACAAATTTATGGGGCCACGGTGGGATCTGTCGGTCTCCGGTTGGCAGTTCCAGGCATTGAAGGCAGCCAAGATGGCAGGGTGCTCCAATGAAAAACTTGAGGATGCCATTGCTAAATCGATTGAGTTTCTCCGGAAATATGCGCATCAGCCCGGAGCGGGCTTCGGATATGCCAATGAAAATGGTCTGCCGAGCGCGGGGTCGACTCCTTCGATGACAGGCGCGGGGACGCTTTGCCTGCAGTTGCTGGGCAAGCCTGACTGTGTTGAAGTCCGTAGCGGCTTGAAATGGATGAACGAAACCAAGAGTACGGTTTTCGATGTGATCATCCCCAAGGCAACCCCGGGTGATGTGACGCCTGCGAAGGTTCCCGTCTATGCCTGGTACTATATCACGCAGGCCAAATTCCAGAAAGGGGAAAAGGATTGGCAGGAATGGAACCCGAAGTTCTCAACGGCGGTGATCAGGAGTCAGATTGTCGAGGGAACCCTCGGACACTGGGAGAACGGCGACTGGGGCAAAGATGTCTACACCACGGCCATGTGCTGCCTGATGCTTGAGGTCTATTACCGCTACCTGCCAACCTTCAAGCATGTTGAGGCTACGCCCGAGGGTCCTGCGGCCGCCAAGTCGGACGACGTGGTCGTGGAGATCAAGTAGCGCCGGATGAGCGAAGGCGGTCATATACGGCTTCTTTCCCCGGATGTGGCCAACAAGATCGCGGCGGGGGAAGTGGTCGAACGGCCTGCCTCCGTCCTCAAGGAATTGATCGAAAACTCCATCGATGCCGGGGCCACCCAGGTCGATGTGGAGGTGGTGGCGGGCGGGCAGCGGCTGCTTGCCGTGGCCGACAACGGATCGGGCATGAACCGCGACGATGCCCTGCTCTCCATCGAACGCCACGCCACCAGCAAGATCCATACGGCCGCCGATATCGAAAACATCCACACGCTCGGGTTCCGCGGCGAAGCGCTCGCCGCCATTTCGTCCGTGTCGCGGTTCCAACTCAAAACCCGGAGGCAGGACGATCTGGCAGGCACGGAACTCATCGTCAGCGGCGGTAAACTTGTGGACGTGAAGGATGCCGGCTGTCCGACGGGAACCCTGATCGAAATCCGGGATCTCTTTTTCAATATGCCCGCCAGGCGTAAGTTCCTGCGTTCACCCCAGACGGAGACGGTGCACGTCCGGCAGATGTTTCTCCTGCAGGCGCTGGCCTGGCCGGCTGTGGGCATGAGTCTGACGCTGGACGGGAGGCGATCCTGGGCCCTGGCGCCGGGCGCGTCCGTAGCGGAACGCATCCGTGAATTGTTTGGACAGGAATTGCTGGAGGGACTCAGGCCGGTGGCGTACCGCTACGGGGCGGCGCGGCTCTACGGACTTATCAGTCTGCC
>CAYOQM010000059.1:6554-13215 GCA_964406065.1 uncultured Verrucomicrobiota bacterium | reverse complement strand
GATGACCTTCTTGGCGCCTGCGGCAAGATGACCCTTGGCCTTTTCGGAATCGGTGAACAACCCGGTGGATTCGATGACATAGTCAACGCCCAGAGCCTTCCAGGGGAGGGCGTCCGGAGTCTTGGTGGCCATGACGCATTTGATCTTGTTGCCATTGACAACCAGCGTATCAGCCTCCTCGGCCGAAGGATTGCTCTTCTCGGTGGACACCGTATGCTTGAACCGCCCGTGAACTGAATCATATTTCATCTGGTAGGCGAAATAATCGGCATCCGTCGAGACATCCACGACGGCCACGACATCGATTGCCTTACCCAGCAGACCCTGGTCGCAAATGGCTTGAAACGCCATGCGCCCAATACGCCCGAACCCGTTGATCCCAACCTTGATTGCCATGCCCCTACTCCTTCATGTGCTTAGTGTTTATGGAGAACCCGCCAGGAAAATACCCTGCGCCCTATCCTCCGACTGAACGGGGCAGAGACAATACAGGAGCAACCCCCGTGCGTCAACTGCACTTTTTTTATACACTTTTCCCAAACAAACTGTTGACGGCCTATAATCATGCTGATATTTATGTCAGCCGTTTTACACGCACCCGTGGTGGAATTGGCAGACACGTAAGATTCAGGTTCTTATTCCGCAAGGAGTGGGGGTTCAACTCCCTCCGGGTGCACCAACTTCAACAGGGGAACGGGCAACCCCGCCCTTCCGCCAGGTCATCTTCGGGACAGTGCCCCTCTTCAGGGTGGTTCTTTGATCGCAACGGCACCGGATGAAACCCATGATCGGACTCAAAAGCGGGACGGTCAAGCTTTGCCATCACAGTACGTCATGGCGAGGCCGCTACCTTCGCGAATCGAAGCGGTTACGCCGACGGCTGGGCCGGGTTCGCTACACCCTGGAACATATCGGCAGCACGGCCGTTCCGGGGCTGGATGCCAAACCCATCATCGATCTCGCCATGCTGATTCCCTCCTTCCGACAATTACCCCTCTGGATCCGGCGACTGGAAGCCGCCGGCTATGAATACAAGGGGGAATATGGCTTGTCGGGGCGGCACTTTTTCACCGCCGGAAATCCGGTGGTATATCACCTGCACCTCGTGGCAAAGGGCTGCAGGCATTGGGAACGATGGATTCTCTTCCGGGATTATTTGCAGTCCAACCCGGCGGCCGCGGAACGATACAATACCCTGAAGAAATCCCTGGCCCGGCGATATGCAGACAACCGCAAGGCCTATACACGGGGGAAAACACCCCTGGTCGATGCCCTGCTGAAACAGGCGCGGAAATGGGCCAACCTCACACCAGCCAATGACAGGCAAACACCATCACGGGAACGGTCGCCAGGCTGACAAGAGTGGTCCAGAACACCGCACTGGCACTGAGTTCACCGTCCCCCTCGAAACGTTCGGCAAACATCGTGCAACTGATCGCCACCGGCATGGCCGCGATAATCGCCGCGGTAATGAAGTCGGCTTCCGACATCCTCATTCCCAGAACCAACTCCATCCCCTTGAGCAGGAGAATGGTCGCCACGGGAGCCACGATCAGACGCCCCAGCATGACCCCCGCCAGTGGACGCCACTTGAAATGCGCGACCGTGGCCAGACTCCCGAGTTGCGCCCCCGTGGCCAGGAGCGACAGGGGGATGGTCAGATCCCCGATCATCCTGAGTGCCGCCATGATTCCATCACCCAGCAACCACCACCCTGTGCCCGGCGAGGATTTCCCTACGATTGCCGCCCCCGGCCACAACAACGCCACGGCAACCCCGGCCAAGGTTGCCCAGATACCCGAATTTGATAACAGCGATTGCCAGACCGGAACACCGGGCTTGCCGCCCTGGAGAATCCTGACCCCCAGGGTCCAGAGGACGATCTGGGCACCGAAATTGTATAGCAACACAAACCGGATCCCTTCGGCGCCATACAACCCACCGGCAATCGGCAGGGGTAGAAAGACCCAGTTTGGCACCGCAACCAGAAACGTGAAAGTCCGGCGCCGGAAGGGTTCCCGACGCGAAAAGGGGATCAGTAGCCTGCCCACCCCCGCTGCCAGCACCATGCTGACAACGGCAAACACAGGAATCCACCATCCCCGCCGGAGGGCTTCGACGGTCACGGTTCCCATCATCTGCACAAATACAAGAGCAGGAAAGGCGAGTTGAACCACCAGGATGCTCATCGCCCTGGTTGAAGCCGGGGTAAGATAATCGCGCCGGGAAGCCCACCAGCCCGCAACCATCACCAGGAACATCATTCCTATTTTGAGAAGCACGATCTGGCTCTGCACCATCATGTCACCCGTTCAGTCCCTGGACCACCCGTTCGGTGATCGCGCCGGCGGTAAGCCCGTATTTCTCCATGAGAATGGCGGGGGCCCCGTGCGGAACAAACTCGTTGGGCCAGCCGTTGCGGATTACTCGCCCCTGGTACCCGGTTTCGGAGAGACATTCGGTAATGGCCGATCCAAAGCCGCCGTTGGCCACCCCGTTCTCGAGCGTGACAAAGGCGCGCGCCAATTTTGACTGCGCGCCGACCAACTCCTCGTCCAGCGGCGTCACAAACCGGCCGTTGACCACCCCGGCGGAATACCCCTTGATCACCAGGCGGTCCGCCACGGACAGGGCCAGCGGAATCATGTCGCCCAGCGCCCAGATCTGGATCTCCCAACCTTCCCGGAGCACCCGCGCCTTCCCCCATGGAATTTCCTCGAACTGTTCAGGCGGAACGAATCCCGGCGAGACTCCACGCGGGTATCGGATCACCACCGGCCGCTTCCACAGCGTCGCCGAATACAACATGTGCGCCAATTCCTCCCCATCAGCCGGCTGCATGAGGGTCAGGTTCGGGCAATTTCTCAGGAGTGCCATGTCGAAAACCCCGTGATGGGTCGGGCCGTCATCCCCCACGATTCCCGCCCGGTCCAGGCAGATGACAACAGGCAGGATCTGCAGGCAGACATCGTGAATCACATAATCCACGGCACGCTGGATAAAGGTGGAATACACCGCGAAGACTGGAATCATGTCCTGAGTGGCCAGCCCGGCCGCAAACACCACGGCATGCTCCTCCGAGATACCCACGTCGAAAAACCGATCCGGGAAGCGCGCCGCAAAGGAGGCCAGGCCTGTTCCCGTCTGCATGGCGGCGGTAATGGCCATAATCCGGGGCTCGTTGGCGGCCAGTCGCTCAAGGGTCATTCCGAAGATCTGCGAGTAGGATGGCGCGGAGGGATACTTGATCGCCGTCCCCGACTCGATATCAAAGGATCCCGTGCCATGCCAGGTTTCGGGGCACTTCTCGGCAAACTCATAGCCGCGTCCCTTCTGGGTGGCAACATGCAGCAGAACCGGCTCGTTACCATCACGGGCGATTTCAAGGGCCGCGATCAGGCGGGGAATGTCATGCCCGTCAAGCGGCCCGATATAACGGAATCCGAACTCCTCGAAGAGAACGCTTTGAAGAAAAAGGCTCTTGATCAACTCCTCCATGCGCACATAGATCCGGCGCAGGGTCGCGGACTGGCCGGACAGCTTCTTGACGGCCTCCTCGATACGATGCTTCCACTTGTTGTAACGGGGATTCGCAAGCAGTTCCCCAAGATGACGGGAAATGGAGCCCACGTTCGCGGAGATCGACATCTCGTTGTCATTCAGGATCAGAATCAGGCGTTTTGTGGAGGACTCCACATTGTTCAGGGCTTCAAACGAAACACCGCCTCCAAGACTGGCGTCGCCCACCACGGCGACAACATGATTCTTCCCGCCCTGCCGGTCCCGGGCTGCGGCCATCCCCAGCGCCGCGGACAGCGCCGTGCCGGAGTGACCCGCGCCAAAGGCATCGCAGGGACTTTCCTTCCGGCTCAGGAAACCCGAAAGCCCGCCATATTGCCGCAGCGTCCCGAACCGGTCCTTGCGGCCGGTCAGGATCTTGTAGGTATAGGCTTGATGACTGACGTCCCAGATGATCTTGTCGGCGGGAGGAGTGAAAACCCGCAACAAGGCCAGCGTCAATTCCACGACCCCGAGATTGGAGGCGAGATGTCCCCCCGTCTTGCTGATCGTTTCGATCAACAGCGTCCGGATTTCGGCCGCCAGTTGCGTCATTTCGTCAACTGAAAGGCCCTTCAGATCTGCAGGCTCATTGACCTTCTCGAGAATATTACTCATTGGATCCACGTCGATTCCCCATAAGGACAGGAAAATGCCCTACAAGGTAGGGAAACACACCGCGAGAGTCAAGAAACCCGGCAAGGAAAACTGGGCGAGGCAAACGACACCCGTTCATGCCTGGTTTGAACTCGGCTATGTCGATACGGCGCTGAAAAGGGTACCCACGAGGGAGCGCCATGCTATGGTTCACCCCTATGGCAAAACGCAATAAGGTGCTTTTCCTCCAACTGCCCCAACTGGACAACGACCTCCAGGGCGACACCGAAAACATCCCCCTCGCGGCGGCCTATCTCCGTTATGCGGCGGAGCAGGATGGGGAAGACCGGCATTATACGTTCGAGAGTCTTCCGGATTCCCTGCAGACCGCCAGCACACCGATCCTGCTCGAGGAGATCATCCTCCGTAACCCGGCCATTGTCGCAGGCACGCTTTATCTGTGGAATATCGAGCGAACCCTGCGCCTGATCCGATCCCTCCAAACACGACAGCCCGGCATCCGGATTCTTCTGGGAGGCCCCGAAGCCGCCATGTCCCACCCTTTTCTCTTCAAGGAATCCGTCGCCGATGCCATTGCGGTAGGGGAAGGCGAAACGGTCTTCCCGGCCTTGCTGAAAGCGTTCCGAAGCGGTTGCCAGGTTGATTTTTCAACCGTCGCCGTGAAAACCAGGCGGGGTTACATCTGGGGGAGACAATCGCCCGCACCCGTTGATCTCTCGCGGCAACTTCCGCCTCCGGATTACGCGGCATTGCGGCCAGACGCCAACGGCATGGCGTATCTTGAGACGTCAAGGGGCTGTCCCATGAGTTGCACCTACTGCCGTTATCCCCACCTTCGCCGCACGATGTCCTTCCTGGATCCGGACGACATCCTCCGCCGCGTGACCGCCCTGCGCCGTCTTGGCGCCAAGGAAATCCGCCTGGTGGATCCTACATTCAACGCCCACCCCCGTTTCCGCGACATCATCGCCCGACTGGCTACCCTTAACCGGAAAGGGTCGCTCACGTTCTTTGCCGAACTGAACGCCGAACGGGTCACCGACCTCGACGCGCACCTTCTGGCAAAGGCCCGGTTCACGGAGATCGAGGTCGGCGTCCAAAGCCGCGACCCCAAGGTCCTCGCACTGATCCGGCGCCCGACCTCGCTCGAACGGCTGGATGCGGGAATCCGGCGGCTCTTGCGCCAGCACATCAAGGTCACGGTGGACATCATGTACGGCCTGCCGGGACAGAGGGTCCCCGATGTCCGCCGCTCGCTGAACTGGGCGGCGAAACTCCGTGGCGCCAATGTGCAATGCCTGCAAACCCTTTTGTTGCCGGGCACCGAACTGCGGGACCGTCGCCGGGAATGGAAATTGAAATACCAGCCCCGCCCGCCCTATGCCGTCACCCGGACCTTAACCATGGATACGGACGATTACCGCAAGGTGGAATCCCTGCTCGCAAGGAATCCGCGGCTTCGAAGCGATATCCCCACCCCGCGGTTTGTCGGATCCCGGCTCGCCTTGTTCCCGGAGCGGATCCGGATCATTGCCGGGCGGGAAGCCCCCAAGGCCGTAACATGCAGGCGCGCCTATCTCCTGGATGGCCCGGATCTGTTCGGAAATCGAAAGGCCATTGCCCGGTTCATCCGGACGATCATCCGGCGCGAACCGGAGGCGCTGTTCCAGTTTGTACTGTGTCCGAGGCACGAGGAACCGCTCGACCTGCTTGACGAACTGATCCAGGTCATCCGGAGTCAGCCTGAGCATCTCAATGACCGCTATGCCCCGGTGGCGCTTGAGGAAAAAGTCGCGTCCCGCCGCCTGATGGTCAAACTGCCGGGCGGGCCGATCCTTTCAAAAGCCTGGATCGATGCCGCCGAACATCTTCTGGGTTCAGCCTTCTTTTGAAGCCTTTACAGCGACGGCCAGCTCGCGCCCATACGCGCGGCATCGGTTGAGATCATCCTCGGTCGGCTGCCACTTGAAGCGGATTCCCTCGCGAACGACAGGAATGGCGGCGCGCTTGAACACCTCCTCCATTTCCTTGATGCTTTCCCCGCTCCATCCATACGACCCGAAAGTCGCCCCGATCTTGTTCTTGAACCGCAGGCCGCGCATTTCCTCCAGCATTTTTGCCATGGAGGGAAGAATCCCGTTGTTATGGGTACTGGATCCAAAGACCAGCAGTTTTGACTTGAAGATCTCGACCATCAGATCGTTCCCGTCAGCCAGTGCCGCATGGTACACCTTGGTGTCGACCCCCGCCTCGATCAACCCCTCGGCGATGGCCTTGGCCATGCGCTCGGTGGCATTCCACATGGTGGCATAGACCACCACGGCCGTGGGTTCAGGCTTCTGCCGGGCCCATTCCATGTACTTCGTGACAATCTGGAGAGGATCCTTGCGCCAGATCACGCCGTGACTGGGGGCAATCATTTTGATCGGGAGGTTCATGGCGACCACCTCCTCGATCTTGCGGATGATCTTGTCGCTGTACGGGG
>CAYOQM010000059.1:0-6544 GCA_964406065.1 uncultured Verrucomicrobiota bacterium | reverse complement strand
TACTTCAGCGCCTCGCGGTACAGTTCCTCCTGATCCACCAGATCGTTGAAGAGAAAAGCCGAGGCATAATGCTGACCGAAGGCGTCATTGGGCATCAGGACATCGGCACCCGACACAAAGGTAAACATGCTGTCCGGCCAATGCAGCATCGGCGCCTCGATGAACTGCAGTTCGTTCCTGCCGATATTGAGCCGCTCGCCGGTCTTGACCGTCTTGAACTTCCAGTTCTGGTGATAATGCCCGGGCACGCTCAAGAGGCCGTTTTTGGAAACAATCATGGTGGCATTGGGACAAAGCCGCATGATATCCGGAAGGGATCCGGAATGATCAGGTTCGGAATGGTTGCAGACCACGTAGTCAATCTTGGCGGGATCGACTACCTCGCGCACCTTGGCGATGAATTCGCTCGAGTGGGGCCCCCATACGGAATCCACCAGGACGGTCTTCTCGTCACGGATCAGGTACGAATTGTAGGTCGTGCCCCGGTGTACGGACAGTTCAAACCCGTGAAAATGGCGGATCCCCCAATCGGTAACCCCCACCCAAAAAATATCTTTTGCAATTTCAACAACCATTGGAAACCTCATTTCCCTTGCTCGAGAATCCTGTAAAACAAGCCCCGATAATATCACATCGCCAGACCCGTAAAGAAGTCTTTTTCAGGACCTCCGCCGGCATCACGAAATTGTGCTGGAAGACCGGGATGGTGCGCCTATATAGTGCGGGGAGGAGGAACACCATGAAATTACTCGTTACGGGGGGTGCCGGGTTTATCGGCAGCAATTTTGTCCATTACATCATCAAGACCCACGCGGATGACGAAATCGTCAACCTCGACGCCCTGACCTATGCGGGCAATCTGGAAAACCTTACCGATCTCAAGGATCACCCGCGACACACCTTTGTCCACGGCGACATCGCCTCGCCCCGCGATGTGAGCCGCGTATTCCGAGACCACAGGTTCGATGCCGTGCTCAATTTCGCGGCCGAGAGCCATGTTGACCGCAGCCTGCACATGGGGCCGCGGGAATTCATCCGGACCAACATCATGGGCACTCAGCTGTTGCTGGACGCAGCCCGCAAACACAAGGTCCCCCGTTTCCTGCAGGTCTCGACGGACGAGGTCTACGGCAGCCTGGGGCCAACCGGCGCCTTCACGGAAGCGACGCCGATCCAGCCTAACAACCCCTACTCCGCCACCAAGGCGGGAGCCGACTTCATGGTGCGGGCCGCCCAGCATTCCCACGGACTCGACGCCGTCATTACCCGTTGCTCCAACAACTTCGGCCCCTACCAGTTTCCCGAGAAACTGATCCCGCTCATGATTGCCAACGCACTGGCCGACAAGCCGCTTCCGGTCTACGGAGACGGCATGCATGTCCGCGACTGGATCTATGTGATGGATCACTGTTCCGGGATCGACACCGTGCTCCGCAAGGGTAAGTCCGGCGAAGTCTACAACCTGGGCGGCAACTATGACGTCCCCAATATCCAGATCGTCAAGGGCATCCTCGCCATCCTCGGCAAACCCGAAAGCCTGATCACCTATGTCAAGGACCGGCCGGGCCATGACCGGCGGTATGCCATGGACAACACCCGCGCCCGCACGGAACTGGGCTGGGAACCCGCGCACCGGTTCGAGGATGCGCTCCGGGAAACCGTGAACTGGTATGTCACCAACAAGACCTGGTGGGAACGCATCCGCAGCGGGGAATACCTCAAGGCCTTTGACAAGATGTACGGCTGGCGAGACGGGAAGGGTTGATCGGGATCATGTACGAGAAAACCCTGTCCATCAATCCGGTTTTCACTGGTCGCATGCTGTCGGTCGAAGTCGTTCAGGTTGAACTGGAACCCGGCCAGCGCGCCTCCCGCGAGATCATCCGCCACCCCGGCGCCATCGCCGCGGTGGCCCGGGTGCCCGACGGGCGCTTCGTGTTTGTGCGGCAGTTCCGCAAGCCGATCGACCGCGAGGTGCTGGAAGTCATCGCCGGACGCAAGGATCCACAGGAAAAGCCGGAGGACTGCGCTGCCCGGGAAATCCGCGAGGAAACCGGCCACGAGGTGATCGCCCTGCATCCGCTGGGTCCGCTCTACCCCTCGCCGGGTTATGTCGACGAACTGATTCACCTTTTCTACGCCGAACTCGCGGACTCGCCCGCCGTTCAAAACGGCGACCCTGATGAACGCATCACGGTGGAATACCACACGCGTGAGGAATTTGAATCCATGATCGACGGCGGCCTGATAGACGATGGCAAGACACTGGCAGCGTGGTTGCTCTTCACCCGTCGCTACGGCCGGTCCTGAAGAGCCTTTCCCCTTTGCAGCCTGTTGAAAACTGTAGCCGCCGCTGATAAGCGGTGGAGGTCCCTCGCCAGTCCCAGGTCACAGCACCAGGGCAAACGCCGCCATGGCGAGAAAGAAGACTCCCATCAGAACCTTGCTCGCTGCAACATTCCTCCGGCTCCAGTCCACCAGGGCAGGAGTTCCGAGTCCTCCGCAAGTCAGTGCCAGCACAATGGCTAGAGGCAGAACGAAGATCAAATTATACAGGACAAGATAGGCCGCACAGCGCACCAGCGAATGGCCGGTCTTCATCATCATCACAAGGGCCGGCACATAGACCTGTCCGGTGCAGACGCTCTCCAGCAATGTCACAGCCACGCCTGTTCCCAATCCGCCCAGAACCAGGCTGCGGCGGCGCAATCCGCTTTTCATCACCCTGTGAATCCGATCCTGGATCGAAGCGGGCAGTTTCAGCGAAAGATCCTCCGCCAGACCGGAACGATGGAAGCGCCAGGCATCCCGGAACGACAGGTACGCAAACCCCATCATAACCGCGATCATGACAGCATCAATGGCCTGCCGCATACCCTGCCATACGGCAATGCACTGAAGGACCCGCAGCAAGCCGAATCCGATCCCGAAATAGGTTACAAAACAGGCAAAAAGAAACGCAATGCCTGCCAGCAGGATCCGCCGCATCCCGATCTTCGCCACAGACAGGAGGCTGACAAAGAACACGAGGGTGGAAATGGCGCAGGGATTGACACTGTCCACCATGGCTACCCAGACTACACCTGCCAGAGTGAAACCTGCCACCCGATGCGAGAGCAGTTCCATTGAGCCGGAGGCCGGAGGCGCACTCAAGGCGTAATCCGAAGAGGCACCTCGCCGAAGAATGGCCGACTCAACCGACGACACCAGACCCGACTTGATCGGCACCGTGCCTGCAAGATAGATCCGCTCATCCACCACCATGGACACAGGCTCATTGTCGCGAACCCTGAATCGGTCCTGAAACGCCACCAGTTTCAGGTAATTGGTTGTTTCCCCGATGTCCCATTCCCGGAGCTGATAGTGCCCCGAACAACGGCGGACGAGTTCGGGCAGCACCTCGCGCCGGATTTCGTCACAACTCTTGCAGCCACTTTCAAAAAAGAAATCGACGGGAACGGGAGGGCGATCCTCATAGCCCGCGGCAGATGCCGCACGCAACGCCGCAAACATGGAAAGCATGGCGAGAAGAAACAACCCTGTTCTGGTCATGAAATCCTCATCATCCGGATCCTCCAGAGACCTCTCGTTTGGGGTCCGACGACAATTCAATGGTCACAGGGCCGTCGTTGACTATTTCGACGCTCATCCTGGCGCGGAATACGCCGGTGGCGACCTTGGCAGACCCCAGAATCCGGCGCAGTTGCGCCACATAGACCTCATATAGGCGTTCCGCCTCCGCGGGGGGGGCGGCCTGGATGAAACTTGGACGGTTGCCCTTCCGGGTGTCGGCATAAAGGGTGAACTGCGACACCACCAGAACGGACCCGCCCGAATCCAGCAGCGCCAGGTTCATCTTGCCGGCCTCATCCTCAAAGATTCGCAGGCTCGCGGTCTTTTCAGCCAGAGTGACGGCATCCGCATCGGCATCCCCGATCCGGACGCCCAATAGAACGGCAAAGCCTTTCCCGATGGCGCCGGTCTCCCGCCCGTCCACGGTGACGCGGGCCCGACTGACACGCTGAATGAGTGCTTTCAATCGTCCTACCCTTCGCGGATCTCGGCGCCCGCGTCCTTGCGGAGCGCCGCCTTGACCTTGTCATGGAAGGCGTTTGCCTCCTCGTCGGTCAGGGTCTTTTCCATTGACCGGTAAGTCAGGCTGTACGCCACGCTCCGGCGTCCCTTGCCTACCCCCTCGCCCCTGTAGACATCAAACAGCCGGATATCGACAAGTTCCGGCGGTGCGACATTCCAGATCGTCTTCAGGATGGCCTCATGAGAGATTCCGTCTTCCACCACCATGGCTACATCGCGCTCCACTCCCGGGAAGGCCCCAACCGGACGCGATACCGGAATCCGCAGAGCCTGCTTGATCAGCGGCGCCACTTGGATCTCCAGCACGCCGACGGGATCGGTCAACCGCCACTCTCCGCGGACCCTTTCGCTGACCAATCCCAGCGTACCGCAGCACTCACCGCTGATCCATATGCTCACCCCGCAGCCTTCCTCGAAGCATGAACTGGAGAGGGGTTTCAACTCCATATCAAGGCGGCTCAACCCGCCCCGGTTGATTTCCGGAACATGCTGGGCGCGGCACAGGGATTCAAGAACCCCTTTGATCCACTGGAACATCTCCTCATCCTTCACAGGCTGGGTCTTGAGCATCCCGGCGCGTCCCACCGGCCCCATCAGCCCGATACAAACACGGTCAACTTCACCATTCCGGCCTTCCGGATCCTTGAAGAATACCCGCCCCATTTCGAACAGGGCCGCTTCCCGCGCCTGACGGGCCCGGTTCCGGCCCAGGGTTTCAATCATCTGGGGAATCAGCGAATCCCGGAGAACGGTATGATCCGCGCTGATCGGATTTGGCAATACCACCCGCCTGGCCGGGTCGCCGTGGCCCACCCAATCCAGCAGGCGGCCTGACAGAAAACTGTAGTTCATGATCTCGGAAAGCCCAAGACCCACCAGATTCGCACGGCAGGCCAGAAGGGACTGGGTGACGGCATCTTCTGCGCCGGGAATAATTTTCGCAACAGGTGATGGCGACGGGATCTTGTCCAACCCGTGAATACGCGCAACTTCCTCGATCAAGTCCGCTTCCTGCGCGAGGTCAACCCGATACGCCGGGATCTCCACAACACAACGAACCGCATCGCTGGACACGATGCCGAACCCCAGCGCCTGAAAAATGGCCCGCACCATCTCGTCGGCAATGGCAACACCCAACAGGCTGCGCACCCGTTCATAACGCAAGGGCACCCGCGTTTTTACCGGCACAGAGGGATAGACATCAATGACTCCCCTGGCTACCGACCCTCCGGCAAGTTCTGATATCAACTGGGCTGCCCGTCGACTGGCCCATTCGACTTTTTCAATGTCCACGCCCCGCTCGAACCGGTACGAGGAATCCGTCGAAAGCGCCAGTTTCTTGGACGTCTTGCGGATGTCCGAAGTCTTGAAATAGGCGCTTTCCAGCAGCACCGTCCGGGTGTTGTCGAGGATCTCGCTACCCGCCCCGCCCATGACACCGGCCACCGCCACCGGCCGTTTGGCATCGGCAATGACCAGCATATCCGTCGTGATTTCTCGAACCGAGCCGTCCAGCGTACTCATCGTTTCCCCGGCCTTCACGCGGCGCACCACGATCCTGCGCCCGTCAAGAAGGTCATAATCGAACGCATGCAGGGGCTGGCCGCATTCCAGCATGACATAGTTGGTGATGTCCACAATGTTGTTGATCGGACGGATTCCTGACGCCGAAAGACGCCGCTGCATCCACTGCGGGCTCGGGGCAATGGCAACGCCCTCGACAACGCGTCCGGTGTATCGCGGACATCCCTCCGCATCCTCCACCGTAACCGACGCCAGACTTTCCACCGCCCGCAAACTTTCCCGGACCACGGGCTCCGGCGTCTTGAGGGGCTTGCCCAGCAGGGCCGCCACTTCCCTGGCCATCCCGATGACGCTCAGGCAATCAGGCCGGTTCGGCGTGACCTCGAGTTCAAGCACCGTCTCCGGCGGTCCGGCGATCTCGGCAAACGGGGTTCCGGGCCGGGTGTCAGGCGGCAGGATCATCAAGCCGCTGTGATCCTCCGACAACCCAAGTTCATCCGCCGCGCACAGCATGCCGAAGGACTCCACACCGCGCACCTTGGCCTTCTTGATCTTCACCCCGTTCGGCACCGTGGCGCCGAGGGTGGCCAGCGGCACCTTGATTCCGGCAGCCACGTTGGGGGCCCCGCACACCACGGTGAGGGTTTCGCTCCCCGTGTTCACCTGGCAGACGGTCAGACGGTCGGCATTCGGATGGCGTTCCACGGACAGCACCTCGCCGACCACAATGCCCGTGTAATCCCCGCCGATGGTCCTGATTCCCTCGACTTCCGTTCCGGAAAAGGTCAGCAGGGAAGCCAGTTCCCTGGGGCTTAAATCGAAATCGACATACTCTTTCAACCAACTCAGCGGTAATTTCATGGTAACCCCTTCAGGAGAACTGGGACAGGAACCTCACATCGTTGTCATACAGGAGCCGGATATC
>CAYOQM010000058.1:0-13309 GCA_964406065.1 uncultured Verrucomicrobiota bacterium | reverse complement strand
CGCAGCGCCTTGGCCAGCGCGGCAAGCTCATCGACTGAGAGGTCGTCGCGTTTCAACGCCTCGCCGATCTTCCCCGCCAATTTGCGGCCGGCCGAGATATGAAGAGCCAGCGTCCGGTAGATCTCGACCGCCGCACGAACCCGAAACTGGTCTTTCCAATTCTCAAGGAGCTCTGCCCTCAACTGCCGGCGCATGCTGGCCCACTTTTCTCCGGTGTGCCAATGATGAACGGTGCCATAAGGGACGCCCAGCTCCTCAGCGATTGAGGGCAGCGTCCGGCCCTTCATGTAGAGGGCCAGAGCCTCCTGTCGCTTCGTAGGCGTGTAGCAGACAGCATCCATGAAAGAACCATAGTTCCCTTATGGTGCCTTGTCAATCGCCGAGCGGCACCAACGCCCCGCCTCTCTATGAACCTCACGATCAGTACCCGAGCCCCGGACTCAAGGTGTTGGAAGGTGCTTTGCATCACAGAAAGGGCCTTGTCGGTATCGAACGAACCTGAACCTGCGCCGATGATGGGGAAAGCCACAGAATGGAACCGCTTGTCGTCAACAATGGCCATTGCATTACAGACCGATCGGCGGATCGACTCCTCTGTGGCGCGCCAGCACATGTTGATACCGGCAACGTGGATGATCCCCTTGTGAGGTAGACGGCCCGCTCCTGTAAGGACAGCGCCGCCCAACGGGATGGAACCGAGACGACCTACTTCATGAAAGGGCTCCAGACCGGCACGCCTCTTAATCGACCCGGACACCCCATGGGGCACGAGGAGCCACCACGGGATAATGTTCCTATTCCACGCGTTAACGATCACGTCAACGTCCTGATCAATCAAGTCACCATAGACGACTTGTGCGATCACCTCTTGCCCCCCCCTCCCTCTCTCTCCGATCCCAGAAATTGACGCTGCGCGTTACGTGCAATCTGGCGCTTGGTCACAGACACGCCGCCAAGGACCACCATCGCAGCCATTTGCTCCCGGATCGGCGCCCCACGATTGAACGCAGCCGGCCCATTATCTGACTGAGTACACTATGCAACCGATGTTGGCGGCTACACCGAGCAACCACAAGATCAGCGCCGACCATCCGCCCACGTCATCCGACAGGGCGAGCCCTGCCAAGACAGCTGCACCGATGGCCGCTGCTCCTTTCATCGGGAGCCCGCCCCAAGAAAGCGCAACACCACAGCCCGCCACAAAGAGAGCAACGCTGACGACCACGGCGTTGTTTCGCTCAGTCAGCAGCATGAGCCCCCTTGCCACCAGCTAGCTCCACCCGCAACTTGCCGCACGGGGCGACTCTGGGCCTCATTTCTCATGCCACAACCTGATCTTCTCATACAGCGTGCTGCGACTGATACCAAGGCGTTGCGACGCCACCCGTTTGTTCCCTCCACACTCCCTGAGCACACGCTCTATATGCTCCCTCTCGACACACTGGAGGTCTGTGCCCGACGCTGGGGACGTCAAGGCGCTTGGCAGTTTAGCATCGCTGCAGGCTACCACGAGTTCCGCAGCCAGATCATCCTTGGTGAGTGTGTCCCCCTCAGCCAGGACCAAACTCCTCTCGATGACGTTGCGGAGTTCCCGGACATTCCCGGGCCACGAATAGGCCTTGAGAACATCCATCGCGTCCGGCGCCACTTCCTGGACCTTGGTGTTCATGCGCGACCTCAGGTCCTTGATGAAATGCTTTACCAACTCCGGAACGTCTTCTGGTCTGTCCTTTAGGGCGGGGACCCTCAGTTCGAGCACCCTCAGTCGATGGTATAGGTCGTCGCGGAACGATCCCGTCTGGACGGCTGACTCCAAGTCCCGATGGGTTGCGGCAATGATCCTGGCTTCCACAGGAATGGTCGCGTTTCCACCCACCCGCGTGACCACCCGCTCCTCAATGACCCGAAGCAGCTTCACTTGGACGTCTGCGGGCAGTTCGCCAACCTCGTCGAGAAACAACGTCCCGCTCTCGGCCGCCTCGAACTTGCCCTTCCGGCATCCAACCGCGCCGGTGAAAGCTCCCTTCTCGTGTCCGAACAGCTCGCTCTCCACCAAGTTTGGAGCTATCGCCCCGCAGTTGACGGCAACAAACGGCTGGCCGGTCCGGTCACTCGCCGAGTGGATCATTTTCGCAAACAGCTCTTTGCCGGTGCCGGTGGCGCCGCGAATCAGCACGGTCGAGTCCACTTGTGCGTATCGCTTGGCCATACGAAACACTTCTTGGAGGGGCTTACTGCACCCGACGATAACGGGCATATCCGCCATATCGTCCCTGGATCTTGACGCTGCGTCCGGGCCGCCCTGCCAAATGCCGCGCGCCAGGGCCAACGCGTCCGCTGTGGCGGAGACTAACTGCAGGACGAGCTCCGTCAGTTCAGCCGCACTCTCCACGCATAGCGCACCGAAAGTGCTTCCCCTGCGCCGCAGTGGCACACACACTGCATCGCAGCCGGCTGATCGTACTCCCGTCACATACCTACCCTTATGAAGGCTCATGGCCATACCGCTTTGCACGACATCCATGAGCTTCTCCTCTGAGAAGCGCGACCGCATGGTGGCCGCCCCTTCCTTTAGCCATCGCGGCCTCGGGTCCGGGCCAGATGCACACACATAGAGAGTGACGTGCTCGACATCCTGAACACCGGCCAGATTGGCAATGACTGCACGGAGACGCGCACCTTCATCACCCTCTGCATCGCTGAAGGCTTGAACGGCTTGCCAGGACAGCACCGGCAGCCACGGCGCCCTTTCTCCGAACTGGCGAAGATCAACGGCCATGGTTGGCTTCTCAACATCTCCTCCAGCACTCTTTTCACCGTTCCTCGGCCCTTCGTTCGCCAAATGCCGCCGATCGGGGAGATCATCCACTTCCTGATAGATGCAGCACACGTTGCCAAAGTGCACCTCGTCACCGGAGCGCAGCGTCTGCCGCAGAACCATGATGCCATTGACGCGTGTCCCATTCCGGCTGTTCTGGTCTACGACGAGGTAGCCCTCTCGCCGCCTCTCGATCTGAGCGTGCAGGCGCGACACGCTGGCGTCATCCAGCATCACCTCACAATCTGCCCGACGCCCGACCTGGGTGACGGGTCGCTCGCAGGAATACACTAGCTCCGTGGCCTTCACCACCAAGACACCAACCATGGCTACCGCCCCCCTCGCAGGTACTTCAGTTTGTCTTGCCAGTCTCTGCGCTTCTCCTCCAGAAGTTGCTTCGGTCCACCCCCACCTGAAAGCTCCTCAAGCGTCTTCTCGGCAACGGATGTCGCGCATGACGGCACGCTCGACATCACAAGCAACGCCTCGACACAGGCCTCTTGATCCCCCGGTCGTGCTAGTGTCCATGTCTTCACCAGGTTCACAACTCCGGTCGCCACCTCGGGGTCTGTCTTTTCCAATATCGCCTTCAAGCACACCCCAAAGAACCGACACGCCTCCGCATCGAGCCTCGACTGCCCCCCCGCTTCCGTCACCATCTTTTCGAGCACGCGCCCTGTCGAGAACAAGGCAACTAGAACGTCATTCGTATCGGGGTGAGGCACCTGCACCATGTTTGTGACGGCGCTTCGCCACTCCTCTGAAGTGGCCTCGTAGTGCCCCACCCAACTGACGCACTGGGGTTCTGCAGCCATCAGGGCTGCCGGGAGGACGGGACGGGCACTTGGCGCCCAGGTCACGAGTTGCTGCTCAAACTCGAGCTGGCTCTTTCGTTTTTGGTCCGCGTTGTTGACTTGCTTCTGCAACTCCCGTAGGTCCATCGACAACCGATTGAGCACGCGGGGATCCCCCCATCGATTGGTTATGGCATTTGACCACACCCGCATGCGCCGCCAGTCCAATGCAAGGTTGCTCTCCTCATTCATCACCTCCGCTGGCGGAACCAGCAGTGAAAAGATGGGCACAGCCGGTGCACTACCAGCCTTCATCCTGGCCAGCGTCATGTTGATCGGATCCGCGACTTCGTAAAGAAACCGGCAATAGCGCCCCACGTGTTCTTCGCCCTCACGCAGGGACTTCCGCAGCAGGTTCGTCCAGTACTGAACCCATTCGCTCTTTGTTTTCTTAAGTCGATCTTTGTGGACCTCCGCCCTCAGGGAAAGACCGTTCAGTGATTGCAGGCGCGCGTCCGCGACAGCCCAGGCACCATTTGTCACAGCCGTCTCGGCTTCCATAAGTCGCCTCAAGGCATCAGTTGGCAGCATGAGGCCGGGACCGCTGATCTCCTTCCGTTCATCCCCCGGCCCGATAGAAACCGCCTGGTTCGCGCCTTCGTAGTCCTCCCGTCGGAAGTCGACCGTAAGGTCTTCCGGCTGCTGCACAGTGATCATCCAGCTCGACGGGCCCTGGCGCTTCACATCAACACCTGCCCCGCCAGCGACGGCCCCTTGGTCGTCTATTCTCCGCCCGCCCGCCTCCTCTCCCTTTCGCCTGAGCCATACCTCAACAGGGGGCAGGGCGGACTCCTCCGTCAGCTTTATGAGCAGCTCCGCCGGGGCCGTAACCAGTGTTGGCGCTGTCATCGCCACCGCCCCGCCGGCCGGAACCGTGATCGACACCGACTGCGCAACCAACCCCTTCCCGCCCCTGAAGGAAACCAGTAGGTTGGTGTTGCTGGTTGTCGGCACCCATTGGGTCGTTCGCCCCCCCGGCGCAAGCGACAGACTCATACTGCCCGCAGCGCAGTCCAGGGCCTGACGTCCGGGGTTCTCAATCTCAAGCACGCCCCCTGACATTTCCTCCTTCAACAAGCGGCGGAACTCCTTGCCCTCTTCAGGCGACAACACCTGCATCGAGGCGGATAGTACTCCAGCTGCCGCCAGCCTCTTCTGACGTGTTGATAGTGGCGCACGGTCCAGGTCGCGCTTGATCTGTATCGACAAATAGCCAATGAGGCGGCGCTTCTCGCCACTCACGTAGGCCTGGGCCAGCACGTTGGTGAGACAATCAGACACGAGGAGCGACACAAGAGCGCCTATGTCCTTCACATTCGTTTCGCAGGCGGTAACGGCAGCCGCAATTGCTGTTTCGGTTTCGCCTGTAAGGATACTCCGAGATCGCTCAAGAAACGCGCTTCCTAGATCATAATTCATCTCCGGGGAAGCGATCCTCGCCACGGCACCTGTCCAGAGACTCATGCCTCCCTCTGCCACGATATTGGGTGAAGCCAGAGCTTTCAGCAGCTCTTCTTGCCTCGTCCTCGTCTCCCTCTCCCTGTCAGCACCCCCCTGCTGCAGCGACCTTCCGCGAGCCACAATGTCGGCAAGCTGACGAGCCAGCGAGGATTGTCCCCCTTCCGCTCGCGAAAGCTCATCTACACAGTCGATCTGCTTGAGGACCAACATCTTTTGCGCCTTGTGAGCCTTCTGAGAAGCGTCGAAGCTCTCCTTGGCCAGCGATGTTGCCCGATCGGCGAGCCGGCTGCAGGCCCCGGCAATGTCGGCGCCGCCAGAAACGACACCATCCTTGCCACGGAGCTCGGCCAGTTCACTCGCGAGGTCCATAAGCCCGGAGGGATTCGCCAGCGACGCTTGTGATGTGATGGCCCCGAGTTTACCGCCAACCCTCACTCTAGCGGCAAGAGCTTCTTGTCTTTGCCTGTATGACTGGGCAACGGCTTGCTCCCGAAACAGGTCGTCTGACTTCCGCCGCCAATCCTCGAGCATCTCAAGGTTCGTCACCGTCCGGAGGTAATTCGTGGTAGCCACAACGAGATCATTGCTCATGCGGCTCTGCTCATCGGGGCGAAGGCGACTCGGGGTGGTCACGATCCGCTGGTAGAGCTGGTTTGCCTTCTTCGCGTCATAATTGGCAACAATGGCGACCAGATCCTCGTTGAACCGCTCCAGGTCCCATGCGGTCAACCTCGCTCTAACGGAGTCGACTGACTCCTTCACAATACGCGTTGCGGGACTAGCCAACAACACAGCCGCAACGACCACGCAGACCGCGACGATGGACAGCAGGACTGCTGGCCGAACCAAGAGACGGGCGGCGCCAGCTACGACCGCACGCCCCCGATGTCCCGCAGCCCCTGTGATGAGCGAGGCGGTGCCGCATGCCCTCTCCATGCCCTTCCATAGGCTCTCACCGAGGGACGGCTTGGGCGCGGCTGCGCGGCGAATCACTTCATCCAACGCCTGTCCCATGTCCACAGCAGTCGTGAATCCCTCCGCCGGATTCCAAGCCACCGCCTTCTCGATCAGCGCCCGGAGGCCGTCGTACTTCTTGAACACGGGATGCTCGAACGACACGCGGCGGCGGGCGGGGTTGGCATCGCGCAGAGCGACTTCGTCAAGGAGGGCGTGGATCACCTTCGCGTCTGAGGATCGATTGCCCGTGACACTCGGCAGGGGCTTGAGGGCAGGTTGTCCAGTCACTGCCTTGTACAGGCAAAGGCCAAGAGCGTAGATGTCCCATCTGGGCGAGCCCCGCATCCCGGTACCATGCAGATCCTCACTCGTTGAGCTCTGCCCGTAGCCTAGGAACAGCTCCGGCGGGTCGTAGTCATGCGTTCCTGGCGGCGGGGAACTCATCCGCGTTGCTGACCCCGCGCGCACCACGCCGAAGTCCATCAGCTTAGCCGAACGCGGATCCCCTTCCGGAACGTAGAGGTTAGAGGGCTTGATATCGCGGTGGATGATAGGAGGTACCTGACCATGCAGAAGCGCCACGGCATCGAGCAGGCCACGAAAGGAGAGCAGCACTTCATCCGGGTCGAGCCCGGTCGGAGCCCCCTTGATACGGGCGGCCAGGTCGCTGCCGGGCATGCCCGACAGCAACTCCAGAACCAAGTACATCTCTTTCCGCCCGACAAACTGCCTCTCGATATAGTCGACGTACCTGACGATATGAGCATGCGGATGGCTGGCCAGAACCCTGGCCTCCCGGCGGAACCGTTCCTCACTATCCAGGTCGGAGCGGTTGAGCTTCTTGATGGCGACGCGCCTTCTGTTCCGGTCCTCCGCTTCGAAGACGGAGGCGAAGCCTCCTTCACCAATCTTACCCAGGATCCGGTAGGCCCCTGTACGCCCGCTCACAACAGCAAGCGACTGCAGAGCGCCCCTCATTTCGTCGAACGACTGAAACCGGTCCTTCCGATCGGGAGCCAGGGCACGCTCGAAGAACTCCTGTACTCCGGGAAGTTCGTAGACCCAATGGTCATCATACCGAGGACCGTCCAGCGGTCTACCGTCGTGCCAGCGCTGCCATCTCGCCAAGAACTGGATATCCGCGAGGTTCCCGTCAAGCCTTGGTGGGTAAGGGACTTCGCCCGTCAGCGTCTCGAACATGCATGTGCCCAGACTGAAGATGTCGGACACTTGGTCGCCCCGAAACGTCTTGTCGCCAACCCTCCATTCCTCCGGGAACGCGAACTCAGGGGCAATATAGTCACAGGTGCCCTTGGGCCCCAGGTCCCTGCTGCGCGTGGCATCGTCGTGAATGGCGATGCCGAAATCGATCACCTTCACCGGCCCCGCACTTGGCACAATGATGTTGGAAGGTTTGATGTCGCGGTGTGTATATCCACGCCCCTGCGCGTACGTGAGCCCCTGAAGGCAGTGGTCAAAGACTCGCACCACCTCCCCCCACGGCAGTCCCTGCCTCTTTTCCCCGACCTTTGCAGCATCGAGGAGGTCCCTCAACGTCCGACGACGCTCCAGCAGTTCCGTTACGATCGCCTGTCTTTGAATACCGGCCTGCTGGATGGTGAAGTGCTCCCGATACGCTACGATATTCTCATGCTTGAGCGCTCTTAGGCTTTCGCACTCACGGTCGAAGGATTGAGGTGTTGGCCCTTTGAGGACCTTGACGGCCACCTCCTCACCGACGCGGACGGGGCTCGCACCTAAGGAGGGACCCTGCGAGAGAAACTCACGGCGCGACCAACATCGGGCGCGCCAGACGTCCGCCATGGCACCCCCGCCCAGATACTCTAGCAGCTCGTAGTCCCCTAGCCGCTCATACGTGCCCTCTTCCTGCAATGGGGCACGACCCAGATGTCCGCGGAAGCGAAGCGGAAGATAGGCAATGAACGCGAGGGCGCGCGCAAACGGTGATCGCCCTTTACCTGCAGATCGTGACATGAGCATTAGCCTGCGAGTCCGACTGCTTGCTGCAATTTGTGATGTTGCAGGTCATCAAGCTGAAGCTCCTACGACGACGGAGATTGCATCAGGGCGCGAAGCAGCGTCGCCAACTCCGGCGGAGGATTCCCGGCCTTCCAAGAAACCACCACCTTCTTCGACAGTTCGCCGATTCTCTCCCTTCTCTCAACTTCAACTGGCGTACCGTAATAAGGGCTATCCGTCTCGCGATAAATCCGCGCAACAGGCGCTCTCACGCCGTTTTTCACTTGTCCTTCCAGCCTGTGGACGACACCTGCATGCTCGTCCGCCCTGCGGACAAAATCAAAGAGCTCTGTGTCCCACGCGCGCGAGTTCGCAGCTTCGTTTGCTAGAAGGTCAACGGCCCGCCCCATGTCTTCGACATCTCTGGCCACCCCATCGACCGCGTTTGTCGGCACAGCCCCCAAAAAGCTGAACATCGCGGTCAGCCCCGGCCTGGGATCCTCGCCCCACGTACTACGGATGCCGCCCCCCCTCGCCCGGGCATAATCCAACGCAATCACCTGAAAGTCACGGTGTGCCTGCTGCAGCACTTGGCAGTATGTATCAGCCCTCAGGGCTTCGTTCGTGGGCCACTGTGGCGACACTTTGGGCGTTGCACACTCCATCTTGCCGCAGGCGCTTCCGAGCAGACCCGCCAACTCCGAGATCCGCTCGGGCAGTGCGCTCGCATTTGTCCGTGCTTGAAACCAGCACGACATCCACCCCTCGTAAGACTCCCACTGCTTCGCCTCATCCAGAAGATCCCGGGGCGACAGCGGTTGACTGCCAACCCATTCCGCCAGAACTCCCCATTTCCCGCTTTCGACAGTGCGGCTCATGCGATCCTTCAGCTCGGACTGTAGTGCGAGCCGGTCAACGAGCGGTGCCGGAGGCGCTGTCGTTTCGTTGCTCGGTGAACCAGAAATGGCGACCACCTCAACCCTCACGGTGGTCGCAGTGCCCTGGGCAACAACGGTGTGCTCCTTGTTCGACACTACGGCCTCCTCCGCTGAAGGCGCACCGTTACTCATGCACACAGCGACTACGGACGTTTCGCCATGAACTGCCCCCATCGCTGCCGGTACTTCCGACGTTACGGCCAGAACGGCCGCGCCCGGCACCTCCGCAGTTAGATCAGGGACCGGCGGCGGCACGCTAGGCGAGGGCACTGGCGGCGGCATGTCCTGAGAAGGAAGATAAGCCACAGAATCCGGCACTTGCGGAGAAACAGGAGTGGCTGTGCCATACACCTCCCCCGCAGGCGGTGCGATTGCTTCCTTCTTATCCCGTGTCATCATCGGCACGGCAACCGCAAGCAGCCCGAGGAGAATTGCCGCCGTTGAAATTCGTTTTGCTGTCAGCAGCCGGCTGAGCTGACTACCAAGGCCCGACGCAGGCACTGCCGCGGCGCCACCATCCGGAACTGACGTTGCGGGGTTCACTATGGCCGCCAGGGGGGTGTTGTCAAGCATGCCGGGTGTATCATCCGAAAGCGGGCGGGCGGTACCTGTCGCTGTGCTTGAGTTGCCACCCGCATAGCCCATGGACGTGGTCTTACCAGTTCCTGAGTCCTTTCCAGAGCGGAGCCACACAAGAACGACGGAGATGTTATCACGACCACCCGCACGGTTCGCGCCATCCACCAGCGCACGCGCCAGCTCGGACATGGATCGTCTTCGCCAGCTCTTGTGGATCGACTGCAACGCCTCCCGCGGAAGCATCTTTGTCAATCCGTCGCTACAGACCATGAAGATGTCGTTGGGCTCGGTATCGACCTGGGTCTCTTCCAGTTCGACCAGATCTTTCGTTCCAACGGCCCGGGTCACAATGCCCCGGAACATGACGGGCATCTGCTCGTCGCCGCGGTTGATCGCCTCAGAAAGCGAGTGATCGCGCGTCAACTGCTCAAGCCGGTTTCCCCTCCAGCGGTAGACACGGCTGTCCCCAGCATGAAGCAGGACAACCTGCGAGCCCAGGTCGGGCGGGAGCAAGAGCAGGGCAACCGTCGTACCCATGCCTTCCGTGTGTTGCTGTGCGGCCGTCTCCCTGATCCAGGTGTTGGCGGCATCGACCGCAGTCCTCACCGCCTGCAGCATGGAGGGCGCTTCCGCCGCAAGGGCCGCTCGCACATGCTCCGCGACGCGTTCCGCCAATGCCCGACTGGCAACGTCGCCCCCGGCCGCCCCGCCCATGCCGTCGGCCACGCCGAACACGCCCGCCTCCGGCACCACAATCAGTGCGTCCTCGTTCCGCTCTCGTGCCTGGCCGGAGTCGGTCAATGCAGCATGCGAGAATGAGTAACCCTTCATGCACGCCCTCGAAACGGACAGGGCGGCCACATACGGCCGCCCCGTCCGCCGATGAAAAGCCTACCTACCTCGCCCAACTGAGGGGAAGCTGCCAGTACGAGGGAACAACGTCGCCCGGAATGCCGCCCTTGCCCATCGACCGCTTGGCCCCTGGCGGCATCGCCTCCGCCGGAGTCACTGTAATCTCCGCCTGGCCGGCCAAGACGTAGTCGACAATGCCCATGGCCACCGGCTCGCTGATCTGCAAGTACGAGTTCAGGAAGTAGGGCGACCCGAACACCCCCTGCTTGGACTTCAATTCCGGCGTCTCCACAAGGAAGGCTTCCGTGCGGAACACCTCGCGCAAGATCGCCTCGTCGCCGCCCACGATCTGGTTGTTGAAGATGATCAAGCCCGGCACGGGATAATCATACCGAACCTGGTAGCCCGTTTCCTTCTCGTTGACGGTGCCATCCAAGTGCGCCCAAATGTACCCGGTATCATACTCCTTGCCGCTCACGGAATCGACGAACAGCCCACCCGAGCCAATCTTGACCTCCAACGGGTTCGTCCTTTCGCCGATCCACTCCGCCGAAACGTTTGCTCCGTCAGCGACCAGATTGTACCCGTTGTTGTCGAGTGTGTCTGCGTTACCGTCCACGAGGCCGCCGTTTGGAACGACGATCGTCAGTTGACCGCCGGCGCTGAGCAGACCAATGGGGGTGCTCCCGGCACGGTTCTGGACGATGCTGACGTCTCCCCCGCCTGAGATCCCGAGTACTCTGGCAACATTCAACTCGATCGCTCCCCCAGCCCCTATGCTCCCACCGGCCGTCAGCGTCACCGTCCCGGCGTTGATCATCGAGTTGTTGTCACTGATTGAACCGGCCGAGAACACGGCAGAGCCTCCACCAAGGCTGACGGTGCCCATGGCAACATTCCCGCCCACGGAGACATCCGCCCCCACCGCTACGAGCTGGTCGAAGGTAAAGTCACCCCCGCCGGTAAGGTCGAACGTGCCACCCGCGTCGATCGCCGTGATGGCGGTATCACCATCGATCGCCAGCAACGCGTTAGCCCCGGACCTAAAGCTCCCGCTCACTAGGAGGCTGCCACCGGCGGTGATATCTGCAGAGCCGCCGATGTCCACAGTGTTGTACTGGAAGGTCCCGCCCACGCTGAAGGTGCCATTTCCGCCGATTTCGACCGTATCCCCGCTTAGGGCTCCACCTGTTTCCACATCCGCAGCGCCACCGACAACTATCGACTCCACATTGGCGTTGTCGCCTACAACCAAGTCAAGTTGCCCGGCTTCAAGCGAATCGAGCGTGAGGGCTCCTCCGACCCTCGCATCCATGACATTAGCGGCGAAGATTTCTCCTCCGCTGTAGGACCCGTTCACATCCAGCTCCAGCAGGGACCCGCCAGCATAGAGGCTGTCCAGCGAATCCACGGAGCCGGCGTGGACTGTTGCGTCGCCATCAGCGCGGACCTCCACGCCCGAAAGACTGCCGGCGACCCAGAGGTCGAGGTTTTCCGCTGATGTCACGTTGTTGATGGGAACGAGGATATCAACGAGATCAGAGACTATTCCGACCGCACAGGAGGGGATTGAGTTCGTGACAACAGGCACTAGGACGGTCCCGGCGGCCACCGAATCACTCTCCTCTATGAACACGCTACCTGTGTCAGTGTGCGTTGCCATGGTCCCGGCATTAACATTCAGCGGGTCGGCCGACGCGCCAATCCACGTGGCTGCATCCAAGCCGACGAACTCGCCGTTTACCGTGCCGGTGCCTGTAATCGAGCCGGTCTTGGCCTTTAGGATCACTGTGCCATCCGCCGATATGCTCTCGTTGACCGTTATGTTCGCCGCGCCAAAGACGACGTTGAATGCGTCCACTACACCGTTCAGCGTCAACTCACTACCGGCATCGGCAACCACTGAGCCACTGCCTGTCGCGCGGATTGTGGCACCCGTCGCCTGGAGGATGTTCTCTCCAGCGATGTAGATGCTGCCGTCAACCGTTTGGATAGTACCTTCATTCTGCAGCACGTCCCCGTCCTTCGCCCAGAGAGCAATAGATCCGGCGCCGCCCGTCTGGACTGTACCGGGCGTCTGATTGAGTGCGATGTTGCCGTGGTCCGCCAGCACGCAGATGTTACTGGCATCCGAGCTTACCTGCCCAATGACGATGCCATCGGCGGTGGTGTGAAGGCTGACGCCACCCCCCATCGCCTCAACATCGGTCGCCGTGATCTGGCCGCCCGCAGTCACCGTGATCGAACCGTTGGCTGTCGTCACCTGCTGCAACACGATCGCGTCGGTCTCATCCAACCGCACGCCGCCGTCGGCCAAGGCATTGGCCACCACATTGGTCACCGTCGTGTCCAGGTCGATCCCGCCCTGTGCATTGACGGTCAGGCTCTTCGCCACCACGTCCACGTCCGCATCCGCGTCTTCCGTCACAGCGCCGCCGGCCGTGATTGCCACGTTGCCGTTGCCAGCCTTCACGAACTGAACTTCTAACGCATCGGACTCCGTGACCGTGATGTCCCCTACGCCGTTCGTCGCCGTAAGTTTCGCCACCGTCGTGTCCAGCGTCATCGCCCCACCTGCGTGCGCCACCAGTTCGTCGGCCGTGATCTTCCCCGCACTGTCCGTGATCGCACCTGAACCCGCCTCCAGGGTCACGTCGCCCTGCAAGCCGGCGTTCACCGTTCCGGCCACGATGCCGACACCCGTCAGGCTGATGTCATTGGCGTCCGTATCGGTCAGCGACCGAACATCTTTTGCATCAATTTGCCCGCCCGTCGTCACCGTGATCGAACCGTTGGCTGTCGTGACGTGCTGCAGCACGATCGCGTCGGTCTCATCCAACCGCACGCCGCCGTCGGCCAAGGCATTGGCC
>CAYOQM010000057.1:5014-13357 GCA_964406065.1 uncultured Verrucomicrobiota bacterium | reverse complement strand
CCGGCTGAAGTCCTCCTTCTGCTTATCCTTCAGCTTGTAGCGGCAGGTGCCGATCGCGCCTGCGGCGGGAGTCCAGCGCAGCAACGCGACTTCTTCTTCCGACTGGACGGAAAGATCCAGCAAATCCTCAGTGAGCACCCCTTCGATCCCATGCCATCCGGCATAAATCCGGTCGATATTCCCCGGAAAGCAACGCGCGGCTTCAATGACCCCGCGCAAGGAACTGTTGATTACCGGCGACGGCCCGCCTGACTGTGCAATAAGCAGATTCTTTTTAGCCATGACGCCCTCTCTTCTGATTCAGTAACGCATTGGGATTAAAGATAGATATTCCGGACTCCATCTACAACAGGAAATAATCGCATAAAGGTCAGAAAACGCGAACTCCCCCATCAAGGCGGTATTCACGTCTAGAGCGCTTAAGAATGTATTGGTCGCCTTAGAGTTCTATCGTGGCCCTTGTTCGAGGGAATTGCGGAGCGCGGGGTCTCCCTAAGGAATTACCGGCAGACCCGCAGGGCCCTATCACCCCTGGCATACTGAATGAATTCCTTCAGACTCAAAAGGAGCCTCCCCCCCCCCCTTTGGCATCCGGCTACTTGACGCCAGAGGTCTGGATTACTATCGTAAAGACCAATTTAACAACTCATGTGCCAATGTTATGTCCAATACTGCCTTTCTTTATCATCCCGCGTTCCTGAAACACCGAACCGGCTGGAACCATCCGGAAAGGCGAGAGAGGTTGGTCAGGCTGGTTGAGAGGCTGAAACAGGATGGCCTCTGGGGCAAACTGATCCATATTGACCCCCAACCAGCCACACCTGCAGACGTCGCTTCCGTTCACAACCCTGACTATGTCGAAGCGGTCAGACAATCGTGTGAATCCCATCGTCTCTTTGAGCCTGATGAGTCTACGGTGGGATCCTCGGGAACCTATGAAGCCGCCATGATGGCGGTCGGAGCTGTACAAGCAGCTGTCGACGCCATTATGGCCGGCCGAGTGACCAACGCCTTCTGCGCCGTGCGCCCTCCGGGGCATCACGCGGAACGGAACCGGACCATGGGATTTTGTTTTTTCAACAATATCGCCATAGCGGCCAGACATTTACAGCACGTCCATGGGATCAGGCGCATTGCCATTATTGATTGGGACGTCCATCACGGCAATGGCACCCAACAGGCTTTCTATGACGACCCTTCGGTGCTGTACTTCAGCATTCACCAATACCCGTTATATCCACGGACAGGCCGGGCCAGCGAGACAGGCACCGGCGCGGGCCTTGGCTTTACCCTCAACCGGCCGGTGCCTGCAGGCGCCACCGACACCGATTACCTTCGGATCTTCATGGAGGATCTTAAACCGGCCGTAGCACGGTTCAGCCCCGAATTCATCCTGATTTCCGCCGGGTTTGATGCGCATGCTTCGGACCCCCTTGGTGGAGTTATGCTGTCCACGGAAGGCTTTGGTAAATTGACCCAGATCGTAAAGGCCATGGCTGAAGAACACTGCGGCGGACGTCTGGTGTCGACATTGGAGGGCGGTTACGATCTGGAGGCCCTCGCTGACTCTACGGAAGCCCATCTCAGGGTACTGCTGGGAATTGAACAATCAGGGTGATAGCACAGGGTTAGAGGCGTCAATGGCCCCCCCCAGCGATAGATAGTCCACCCCTGCCGCGGGTGACGGAGTTCCCCACCAGTTACCTTGGGCGGAGAGTTCGCCACTCCCCCAAAACAGCACCTGCCAGCGCCCGTTGCCCGAAAACCGATTTTGGCCGAATTCATCCGCCCTGCCAAAATCATATGTCCCGGTAGGGGCATAGGTTATCATCCCCAATCCGAGGAACCCATTCTCCTCAAACCGGTTCCCGCGTCCAAGCGCCGAGGAACTCAATCCTGAGTCGAAGGCCAGAGCAAGACCATAGACGGCATTGCCGAACATCACATTGTCGCGGTAATCGGATATGATGGTGGCAGCCGAATACAATTCCATCATCGCGCCGGAATCGCGGTTATGGCACATCCTGTTTCCTGTGAACGATAAATCCAGTCCGTCGGCACCCCAGAGATACCCGGACAGTCCGGAGTAGCGATTATCGTCAGAGGTCACATTATGCACAGCCACGTCAAGCGCCCCGCCATAGGCATTAAGATTCAGCAGGATGCCCCAGGCCCCGTTGCCCGAGGTGGTCAGGGAATCCAATACCAATCGGGCTCCTCCCGTTGTTGCCGAGGCCACCACGGACACACCGCATATCCCGTTCACGGTGCTCTGGTTTCCCCTCAACATAAGGTCAGCCGTCCCCACATCCTCGAGATTGATCGAGATGCCGGTCCCGGACGCACCGCTGATGGTGTTATGGCTCAAGTCGGCGCGAAATGCGGGCAGGTTAGCCGCTGTCAAAACAATGCCCCCGGGCATTCTTCCTTTCCCCTCGATGATATTGTCGTGCAGGGAAATCCCCGTCTTGTCATGCCCATAGATCCCCGCCTGGGCGGGCATCATGACTGATTGCACAATCCCCATGCCCGCGACGACCGTGTTGTTCGCCAAGGTGATCGCCGGTCCCGTTCCGTCAGTGGACAGGACCGGATAAATCCCTCCCATGGCACGGTTACCACGCCCGACAATGGCCAAACCACTCCCCCACAATGCCTGGCCTTCCTTTAACACAATCGACTCATGGTAGGGCCGGGACGCATTTCGGACATAAATCCGGCTCCCGACGGCATTCTGAACGCCGGAATTGATCCGGAGGAAGGGGTTCTCCCATGTGCCGTCCTGCACGCCACCGGAAGCATCCCCGCTCACGAACGTAACATCCGTGGCTAGCGTCTCATGAAAGTCATGATGGTCATGATTCAGCAACGTTCGCGTCTCCTTGCGGTCGGCAACCACTTCCAACAGGGGCGAAATATCCGACCGAACATGCAGGTCACGGATCACCATTTCGGTCAAGCGCGAGGCAAAAGGTTCCTTCCGGAATCCCCGTCGGAAGCCGACCAGGGCACCGGCAAAAGGATTCCTACCGCGGGTCAGGTTTCCAACGTCGAAAGGCAGGGTGGCCCTGACACCCACCGAATAACGGGATCCCAGCAACTCACGATCTTCATACCAACCGGCATCCAGCGTCACCGCTGGAAACGGTTTGATTTCAAGACGCCCTTTCCAGCCTGCCAGATCGCGCCCATGATGGGAGTTGAAATCATATCCGCCGACAAACGCCTTGATGTCCAAGGCCTCACGAATACCGGGAATCGGCAATAACGAACCGATTTCGGCGTCAATGCCTTCCATGGCCTGCTCGCCCATGCGGTAATGACGGGTGGTTTGAACCCGGTAGACATCAGTATTGTCATAACCTGTCTGGGTAATACTGTGCCCCTCGCCCGTCGGGTCCGCCCAGTATTCCTTGCTTTCAGTGATGGAGGCCGAGGTCACGGAATACTGGTCTATCGTCTTTTCCCCGTCGAGAGGCAGATAGACATTGGCGCGGGCGTCAACCCATGCGCTGAGAAATTCCAAGCCGACCCCGAGCTGGTTGAGGCGGTTATTCAACGCCGTCTCACGCCGGTCGTAAAATACATTCATTCCGGAAATGAATTTCTTGTCGGGGAACAGTTGGCGCCAACCGATACCCAAATTGAATTCACGCCCTCCCTCATCGTTCCACGTACCGCGGGGGTTGATGAAAAGGAGTCGCGCCCCGCTCCCGGCCAAGGGTATGATGAAATCACCCAACCCCTCAGACTGCTGGTCGCCGGACTGCATGCCTATGGTCAGGCGTCCCGGGGGAAGGTTCAGTCCCCAGGGAAGCGACGAATCGACACGGCTTTCATCCGCCAAGGCCGCAAGGGCCACCAGAAAAACAGGAATGACCCATCTGATCACGTCTCTTGGCAAAACAACTCTCATGGCTCCCCTGCTGGCTCCAGACATTCCATGCCGACTTCCACCGCCAGGGCGCGGCCAATCATTTCAACGTTCAAGATCACCTTGGTCTTGCCCTTAACCGTTTGAACCACGCCCTCAAGCCCCTGAAAGGGTCCATTGCGGATACAGACCCGCCGTCCGGCCTGGAACGAGGCGCAGGCATCCAGCGTCGGATCGATGGACAATGCCTCCCTGATTTGGGCCAAATCCCGGATGAGTTGCACTTGATTCGCGACATCGATCAGGCGGACGATCACGTTGCTTTTCAGCACCTTGTCCTTCTCATCCGCGCCATAGAACACAAAGGTATAACCCGGGAAAACGGGCTTCTGTACGATCACACGCCGCCGTTGATAGATCTTGGTCTCCTCGCGGAGAGGAAGATCTATCACAACACCATACCGGGCACAGTAATCCGCCAACTTCTTCTCGCACCGCGGCTTGACATGCGCGACATGCCACACCGCCTCCCCGGAAATTTCATTAACAGCCTGATGATCCATGGTAAAGTTGCATCCAATGCCTCTTTTCGTACGCTATCTCTGAAGCCCCGTCAAGCCCCGCAGCACTCATCATCTGCCAGAGGAAATCCAGCCAAGCCGGGCCGCAAGCAGATAGAAAGAGGAAACTCTGGCGGTTAATCAAGTCTCTGCGACAAGATCCAACTCGCCACCCAGCATCTGGTCGCCATCAAACAGGAATCGCCCGACAAAAAGCTTCCCCGCCAGTAATAAGGGGATCCACAGACGGTCGTCTGCCCACATGTTGTGATAGGGAATCCTGTCCAGCGGGACCCAGAACGGTAAGGCCTCATCGGTTTCCCGCAGCTCCCCGGAGAAGTTCGACGCCGTGAACACATAGCCGTGGATTGAATGTCCATCCACGAATTGGAAATATAATTGCCCGGCTTGCCGTGCATTTACAGGAGTAACCCCAATCTCCTCCTCGACTTCGCGAACCGCCGCCTGAACCGGAGTCTCTCCTGCCTCGATTCGACCTCCCGGACCATTGAACTTTCCGGCGCCGAGCCCTCTTTTCTTGAGTATCAGAAGCATCCGCCCCTCCCTGATAATCAACATCAGGGCCGCCTGCTCGCTTGCAACCCATACTTCCCAATTAATATCAGTATACTTCATGTCCAAAAAAAAACGCCGATATCGCTATCGGCGTCGTCTTCATTCTTGCATCATGCCGCAACGCGACGTGATCTTAAGGATGTTATTCGGCTTTCTTGGGAACCTCGGACGCCTGAGCGGCATCGCCGGTCGCGACAGTTGTTTTTCCACGCCGCCGGGGAGGCATATCCACCCACTCAAGATAAACCATCTCGGAACTATCGCTACCGCGACGCCCGAGCTTGATAATTCGCGTATACCCCCCTTGGCGATCCTTGAACTGGGGTGCAATCCCCTCAAAAAGCTTCTGCACATGTTTCCGATGTCGTAACACGGCCAACGCCTTGCGCTTCCCGTCCATCATCGCCGTCGGAGATGCGGATGACAAGGCCCGTTTCGCCACGGTCACCATCTTCTCGGCCAGCATTCGCGTCTGTTTCGCCTTGACCACCGTGGTTTTGATCCGCTGTTCCTCAATCAGATTAGACACCATCGAGCTGAGCAACGCCTTGCGTGCTTCCGCCGTCCGGCCAAGTTTAACCATATTCTTTTTGTGTCGCATTTCAAACTCCCGACATCATCACACCGCATCCGGCATTACCGGCACGACTTCATCACGTGTTCACCCAACGGGTGAACTCAGCCTTTTTCCCGTGCCGCTTCCTGGCCCTTCAAAGCCTTGATCACATCATCATCGAATTTGTGACCCAACCCCATCCCAAGCTCCTGCAATTTGGCCTTGATCTCGTTCAGAGACTTTTTGCCAAAGTTACGGTATTTAAGCATCTCCGCCTCGCTCTTCTGCGCCAGCTGGCCTACGGTTGTAATATTGGCATTATTCAGGCAGTTTGCCGCCCTCACACTGAGCTCAATCTCGTTGACACTCATGTTCAGCGTCTTGAGCAATTGCTCCCGTTCCATGTCAACCTTCGCCTCAACGTCCTCGAATTCGACCACATTCTTGTCGTAGTTGACGAAAACATCGAGATGATGACGAAGCACCGCCGACGAGACCGTCACCGCATCATCAGGAGAAATCCGGCCGTCCGTAGTTACTTCCAAAACGAGTTTGTCGTAGTCCGTCCGTTGCCCGACGCGTGTATTTTCGATAAAGAAATTCACCCGTTTCACGGGAGAAAAAATTGAATCGATCGGGATGCGCCCAATGTCCTGATTTTCCTTCTTGTTCCACTCTGCCGGACAGAAACCGCGACCAATCTTGATTTCCAAAGTCATATCAAGAACGCCGTCGGAGGACAGCGTGGCCAAGTGCTGATCGGGATTCAAAACCTCGATGGTCCCATCGGTTTGAATATCACCAGCCCTGACTTCGCGGGCTCCCTTGACCTTAAGGTGTAGCAGTCGCGATTCGCGGCTCTGGGCTTTTAGTAGAACCTTCTTGAGATTCAGAATGATGTCGGTGACATCCTCCACGACGCCGGGCAACGCGCAGAATTCATGTGGAGCGCCCTCAATACGCACAGAAGAAATCGCCGCGCCCTCCAAGGACGACAACAAAACCCTTCTCAACGAATTTCCAATGGTTCGCCCATAGCCCACTTCCAGCGGCTCCGCGACAAACCTGGCGAAAGTCGGCGTAGCCGAGGATTCGTCCTTCATTAGCCGCTTTGGCATTTCGAACTTGCTCAGTCTGATTGGCATGGTTCAATCCTTCCCCGGGGAGAGCCTGATTCCCGTCACCCGGCGCGAAATTCTTTACTTCTTATACAACTCAACGATCAACTGTTCATTGACAAAAGGCGCAATCTCGTCACGCGACGGAACCCGCACCACTTCACCCTTGAGCGCGTCCTTGTCCAACAGCAGCCAGGATGAAAGCTCGCGAGTCTGCGCATCCAGAACCTTCCGGATAGCCTCCTGACTTTGCTTGCGACTCTTCACCTCGATGCGGTCACCCGCCTTAAGCACCATGGAGGGGACATCCGCGCGACGACCATTGACTTTGACGTGACTGTGTAGCACCAACTGGCGGGCGTTGCGGCGAGACGCCGAAAACCCCAGCTTGTACACCAGATTGTCAAGCCGCATTTCCAGCAACTGGAGCAACATCTCGCCCGTCACACCACGTTTACGCAACGCGCGCTGAAAGAACAATTTGAACTGTCCTTCCTGCAGACCGTAGAAACGACGCAAGCGCTGTTTTTCCCTCAGCTGAACCCCATAGTCCGACTTTTTGGAAGGACGCGCACCATGCATTCCCGGCGCGGGACGCCCGGTATCAATTGGACATTTCGCCATCCGGCAACGGTCACCCTTGAGAAAAAGCTTCATGCCTTCACGGCGGCAAAGCCTGCATGCTGGCCCTGTATATCTACCCATTCGAATTCTCCTGTTCTCTCAAATCCAACGTTACACGCGGCGACGCTTGCGAGGCCGGCAACCGTTGTGCGGCATCGGCGTCACATCCTTGATTACGGTAATATTCAATCCGGTTGACTGAATGGCACGAATTGCGGATTCACGCCCTGCACCCGGGCCCTGAACGCGCACCTCCACCTCCTGCATGCCGCGGGCCACTGCCTGACGCGACACTTCCTGCGCCACGACGCTGGCGGCAAAGGCCGTACTCTTGCGGGATCCTTTGAACCCTGCCCGACCGGACGTACTCCAGGCGATCACTCCGCCCTTGCTGTCCGAAATCGAGATGATGGTATTATTGAATGTCGCCCGGATGTGAACGATTCCAAACGGCACTGCGCGCCCCACACGAACGCGAGGCTGCTTTACGGCGCGAACTCCACCTTCGACGCCACCTGCAGCAACCTCCGAAACCGGAGATCCTGCCGCATCCGGCGAAGCGCCGGCCTGTTCTTCCGCCTTGTCTTTAACGTCTGCCATTGCGAACCCGACCTCTTTCAATCTGATTACCTTACGATGCCTTGGCCGCCGACCGCGCCTCTTTACCGCGAACCGCACCCACGGTACGCCGCGGCCCTTTGCGGGTGCGCGCATTTGTGCTCGTACGCTGACCCCTCACAGGAAGCCCGCGTTTGTGACGGCCGCCACGATAGCTGCCGATACTGATCAACCGACGGATGTTCTGAGCGACTTCACGCCGCAGGTCTCCCTCAATCCGGTAGTTATTTTGAATAACGTTGATGATGCGCGCCAATTCCTCATCAGTCAGATCATCCGCCTTGGTGGCTGGATTAATCTTGGCCTGGGCAATCACTTCGCACGCCGACGTCGGACCAATCCCGTAGAGATAACGCAACGAATATTCGATGCGTTTCTTACCGGGTATATCAACACCTAATATTCTGGGCATGTCCC
>CAYOQM010000057.1:0-5004 GCA_964406065.1 uncultured Verrucomicrobiota bacterium | reverse complement strand
CCTTAACCTTGCCTCTGCTTGTGGCGTGAATTGGTGCAGATCACCCGGACCACACCCCGCCGGCGCACAATTTTGCAGCGCTCACAAATTCGTTTTACTGAACTTCTGACCTTCATCCCATGTCTCCATTCCAAAAACAGTCGACCAAACTATCAATGGTCTCGCCTGTTGTCCATATCAAAATTTATCTTGAAGTTACTACCCCAATGTCAGAATCTCCGGCCCGTCCGGTCCTATTGCCACCGTATGCTCAAAGTGAGCGGACGGCAGGCCATCCGCAGTTTTCACGGTCCATCCATCCGACAGAACTTCCACGGCCCACCCGCCCATGTTCACCATAGGCTCAATCGCCAAGGTCATTCCTTCCTTCAACTTGGGACCTTTTCCCGGATTACCAAAATTCGGGATCTGCGGATCCTCATGCATTTTCCGCCCGATTCCATGCCCGACAAAATCCCTCACCACTGCAAATCCAGCCCGTACCGCCACATCTTCGATCGCGTGCGACACATCTCCGAGTCGTTTCCCGGGAATGGCCATAGCTATCCCCGCTTGCAACGCCAACTCGGTCGACCTAACAAGCCGGATGACTTCAGGATCCGTTACTCCTACCATCACCGTCGTTGCCGTATCACCGACAAAGCCACCGAACAAGACTCCGATATCCAAACTCACGATCTGACCCAACTCAATCCGACGGCTTCCCGGAATGCCGTGCACAACCTCCGAATCGATCGACACACAAACATTTCCAGGATATCCACGATACCCCAGAAACGCGCTCTTGGCACCGAACGACTCAATCAGGGCTGCCGCCTTACGATCAAGCTCGGCCGTCGTCACCCCCGGGGTTATCGAAGCGGCCAACTCATCCCGCACCCGCGCCGCAACCCGTCCGCTTTCACGCATCATGCGGATTTCGTCGCGACTCTTGATAATGATCATGACGCGACCAATGGCTTCGCCACTCGCAATATCTCCGCCACAGTCTCTTCGCGCTGGCGGGATGCATCCACACGCACCAGAATCCCCTTCTTCTCGTAATACGAAATCAAACTTTCAGTCTGCTTCGTGTAAACATCCAATCGGTTCAGGATAGTAGCCTCGCAATCATCCGCGCGCTGGTACAACTCTCCCCCGCACGCATCACAGACCCCCGCACGGACGGGAGGAATGTTAATCAAATGAAAGCCTTGCCCACACTTCCTGCATACCCTGCGTCCGGCGAGTCGCGAAATCAAAAGCTCACGCGGAGCGTCCAGCAGGAATACCCTATCCACTTCAGAGTCGTGCCGAGCCAACGTCTTCTCAAGCAGTCGCGCCTGTTCAATCGTCCGCGGAAAACCGTCGAACATATAGGCCGCATCCTTGGATCCCTGAGCCAACCGCTCCCCGACAATCCCAATGATAACATCATCAGGAACAAGTTCGCCGCGCTTCATGTAGCCTTCCGCCTGCTGCCCTACGGCCGTTCCGTTTTTGACAGCCTCGCGCAACATATCACCCGTAGAGACGTGCAGAAACGGACTAACCGCCCTGACTCCCTCAGCGATCGTCCCCTTACCGGCACCAGGCCCGCCCAAAAGAATGATAGTCTTCATTGATGCCCGTCCTAGATCCTACCGTCGCCCACGGAGCTTGCCTCTCCGCAGGAATCCGTCGTAATGGCGCATCAGGAGGTGTGATTCCACCTGACGCATCGTGTCCAGCATCACGCCGACCGTAATCAACAGACTGGTTCCACCGAAGAATGAAGCCACCAGAGACGGCACGTCAAACTGCCGGTTCATCACCGTGGGAATCACGGCAATCACCGTCAGAAAAATGGCGCCGGCCAGAGTGATCTTCGTCATCGTATTGTCGAGAAATTCTGCCGTTGGCGTGCCAGGACGAACGCCTGGCACATAACCGCCGTATTTTTTAAGATCATCAGCAATCTGCACTGGTTGGAATTGAGTGGCAACCCAGAAATACGAGAAAAATAGGATCATGACGCCGTACAGCACCATATGCAACAGGGCATCCGGGCCGAGATTATTGGCCAGAGTTTGTGCCCACACCCAATTGTCAGGCAGGCGCCGAAGAAGAATCATGGGAAACATCAGGATGGATTGGGCAAAAATGATCGGCATGACACCCGAATAATTTATTCTCAAGGGCATGTAGGTACTCTGTCCGCCATATTGCTTACGCCCCACCATGCGTTTGGCGTACTGGATCGGTATCTTGCGCTGTCCCTGAGTCAACAGAATCGTGCCCGCCACCACCGCAAACAAGGCCAGAAGCAGCACAATACTAAACACCGGATTAAATTGGCGGACGCCGTCTTCGCCTGCCTTGAACATCTGGATCGAATACAACACCGCCGCAGGCAAACGACTAACAATACCCTCGGTAATGATAAGTGAAATGCCATTGCCTATGCCGCGCTGCGTGATCTGCTCACCCAGCCACATGATGAACACCGAACCCGCCGTCACCGAAACAACCGTCATCACTCTGAACCCCAATCCAGGGTTGAGAACAACATTTTGACTCAACCCGATGTTGGCCGGATTTTCAAGGGTAGTCGCTAAAAACCACCCCTGGATAATGCAGAGAAAGACAGTCAAAAACCGAGAATACTGGGTGATCTTCTGCCTTCCTGAATCCCCCTCTCGTGCAAGGCGACCGAGGGATGGAACTACGGCAGTCAGCAACTGAAGAATGATTGAGGCACTGATGTAAGGCATGATTCCCAATGCCCCTACCGCGCAGTTGCGCAGGGCTCCGCCGCTAAACATATCCAGCAGGCCCAGCATACCGCCACCCGAACTCTGCTCCGCGCTGGCAATCAGGCGCTGCAAGGCGAGCGCATCCACACCGGGAATCGGCACGTTCGCCACAAGGCGACACACGAATATAAGACCCAATGTAAACACTATGCGCGCCCGCAATTCCGGGATCCTGAAGCTGTTCGTAAAAGCGGATAGCATGGGGCCTTCTTTTTCCTATGGACAGATTAAATGATTTCGCAGGTCCCGCCGACAGCTTCGATCTTGGCCTTGGCCTCTTTGCTGAAGGCATTGGCTTTAACCGTAAGTTTCTTGCCGAGGGCGCCTTTGCCGAGGATCTTGATCCCATCGCCCGCACCATTGGCCAAACCTTTAGCCTTGATCACATCCGGCGTCACCACGGTTCCCTCGTCAAACAGATCAAGCATAGACACATTAACGGGGAGATATTCCAGCCGGGAAACGTTCTTGAACCCGCGCTTGGGAATACGACGGATAAGGCGCATCTGACCGCCCTCGAAGCCGAGCTTATGCTTGTGCCCCGATCGCGCATACTGTCCTTTATGACCGCGACCGGACGTCTTCCCAAGACCGGAGGCCATACCACGTCCCAGGCGTTTGCGTGTCTTTCGCGCGCCGTGCGTATTCGTTATCGAGTGCAACTTCATTGTTCACCACCTATGCCATCAAAAGGTTCAAGTTCAAATCTGGCGCGCCGCCAGGATCTCTTCACGCGACCGAAGATGCTCCAGCGCATCGATAGTCGCCTTCACCACATTCACTTTGTTGCCGCTACCCAGGGATTTTCCAAGAATATCATGAATCCCCGAGAGTTCCAGAACCGCACGCATCCCGCCACCAGCAATAACACCGGTACCAGCCGATGCAGGCTTGAGCATGACATAGCCTCCATCACATTGTCCGGTTACTTCGTGGGGAATCGTTCGATCCTTGAGCGTCACCCGAAACATGTTGCGCCGAGCAATGTCCCCGCCCTTGCGAATAGCATCGGCCACCTCGTTGGCTTTTCCAAACCCATACCCGACCATGCCCGCGCGGTTTCCGACCACGACAATCGCGCTGAAGCTGAATCGTCGTCCGCCCTTCACCACCTTGGCGCAACGGTTGACAAATACGACGCGCTCCTCGACATCGCTGGAGGAGTCTGAATCCCGACCCGATCGTTCTTTACTCACATTGTGCTCTTTCATGGCTTTATCAGGATTAGAATTTAAATCCGGCTTCACGTACGGCATCCGCAATCGCTTTGACGCGACCGTGATACTTGTACCCACCCCTGTCAAAAACGATGTTCTTCACACCGATTTCCTTGGCGATCTCCGCCAGTCGTTGCCCAATCAATTTGGCTCCAACGGCATTCTTACAACCCACACCCGCTTTGCCGGATGACGAGACCGAGGCCAGCGTAGCAGCCTTGTCATCATCCACCAGTTGCGCATAGATGTGCTTGTTGGACACCATGACGCATAGTCGCACCCGGTCGGTTGTTCCCGAAATCTGCTTGCGAATCCGAGCATGCCGGCGCATCCGATTTTCTTTCCTATCCACTGTTTTCATACGTTAGGCCACCGTCTTTCCGGTCTTCCTCTTGACGTGCTCACCCTTGTAACGGATTCCCTTGCCCTTGTAAGGCTCTGGCGGATAATACGACCTGATGCGCGCGGCTACATCCCCGACAAGCTGCTTGTCCGAACCACCCACCGTAATGGTACTTTCCTTTACCAACACCGAGATCCCCTTGGGGGTTTCATACACTACCGGACTCGAGTAGCCGATGTTCATGGTCAACTTGCTTCCCAGAATCGCAGCACGGAATCCCACCCCCTGCAACTCCAACTCGATCGCATACCCTTTGTCGACGCCTGCAATCATATTCGCAACGAGGCTACGGGCCAACCCATGGCGGCTTCGTCCAAGCGAAGTGTCTTCCGAGCAGGATAAGACCACTGCTCCGTCCTTGATTTCCACCTTAATCGTCGGCGGTAATGTCAAGGCCAATTCACCCTTTGGTCCCTTGGCTGACACTGTTGTCTCTCCCGCCTGAACCACTACCCCTTTCGGGATGGCTACCGGTTTCTTGCCGATTCTTGACATACTAATCCCCTGTTTGAGCCCAATTACCCGCACCCTTCCAGGTTGCGAGGTCGATCCGGCCGCCGTATCCGACGGATCCTTACCAAATCTGGCAGAGCAACTCTCCTCCAACACG
>CAYOQM010000056.1:9839-13416 GCA_964406065.1 uncultured Verrucomicrobiota bacterium | reverse complement strand
TCGGGATCAGCGTGGCGGAGATATTCCTCAGGAAGATAAAGATGACCAGCACCACCAGGACCAGGGTGAGCAGCAGGGTGAATTTGACGTCCTCATACGAGGCCTGGATCGACTGGCTGGCGTCAATCAACACCTCCAGGGATACTGCCGCCGGCAGGTCCGCGTTCAACCGGGCCAGCAGTTTGCGGACCTCGGCCGCCACCTGCACGGTGTTCTTGCCGGGCTGGCGCTGCACGGCAAGCACAATGGCCCGCTGCACCAGGTTGCTGGTGCAGTACCAGGCCGCCACCTTGTTGTTCTCGACGCTGTCGAGTACCGAGCCGAGTTCCCCGAGGCGCACCGGGGCGCCGTTGCGGTAGGCCACAATCAGGGGCCGGTAGTCCTTCGCCCGCGAGAGTTGGCCACTGGCCTGCACGGCAAAGGCCCGGCTGGGGCCATAGAGGATGCCGGTCGGCAGGTTCACGTTGCCGCGCTGGATCGCAGAGGCCACTTCGTCAAGGCCCAGGCCCCGGGTCGCGAGTTGATGCGGATCCAACTGGATCCGAACGGCGAACTTCTGGGATCCATACACCGCCACCTGGGCGACCCCGTCAACCATGGAAATGTTCTGGGCAAGGAAGGTCTGGGCATATTCATCGAGATCGTACAGGGACAGGGTGGAACTGGTCAGCGCCAGATAGAGAATCGGCTGGGCGGCGGGATTGACCTTCTGATAGGAGGGTGGCGTATCCATCTGCGGCGGAAGGTTCCGCATGGCCCGAGCGATGGCCGCCTGGACATCCAGGGCGGCGGCATCCAGATCGCGGTTCAACACGAACTGGAGCGTGATCTGCATCGTACCCTGGGCGCTGCTCGAGTTCATGGAATCGAGCCCGGCAATCGTTGAAAACTCCCGTTCCAGCGGCGTGGCGACCGCCGAGGCCATCGTCTCGGGCGTCCCGCCCCGCAGCGAGGCCGACACCTGGATGGTCGGATAATCCACATTCGGCAGGTCGCTCACCGGAAGCTGTCGAAAGGCCACAAGCCCGGCGACGACCAGACCCGACACCACCAGAGTCGTCATGACCGGGCGGCGGATGAAGGGGGCGGCCAGATTCATGGTCGGCCCGCCGCCTTGGAGTCCGGCTTGGACACCGGACGGGACGTCACGAGCACGCCGGGTTTCAGGCGAAGGTGTCCGTCCATCACAATCTCCTCGCCCGCCGCCAGCCCCTGGCTGATGACCGATAGCCCCGCCACCGTGCGATCAACCGTCACGCGGCGCGGGGTGACCCGGCCGCTCGTCACGTCCCTGACGTATACATAGGCCCCCTGCTGGCCCAGCAGCACGGTCGTTTCGGGTACGGCCACCACGTTCTCCCCGCCGGCGAGTTGAAGCACCACGGTGACAAACTGGCCGGGCCACAAGACCACCGGGGTATTTTCAAAGCGGGCCTTGAGTTCGATCGTGCCGGTGCGTTCATCCACCGCATTGTCCACAAACGTCAGCACGCCGGCTTCGGCGGAGCCCGGCGTTCCGGCGGGAGCCGCCAACACCTTGACCCCGCCCCGGTTCGCCGCCTCCCTGACCCGTGCCAGATCCTGTTGCGGAAGCGTGAAACGGACCAGGATGGGATGAATCTGGTTGATCGTCACCAGCGTGGCATCGTCCGCCTTCACAAGATTCCCGCGATGGATCAGCACATTACCGGTGCGACCCGAAACAGGGGAACGGATCCAGCAGTACCCGAGTTGAAGGCGTGCAAAGTCCGCGGCCGCCTCGTCCGCACGGGTTGCGGCCTTGAAGGTTTCCGACGCCGTCACCGCCGCATCCCGGACATCCTGGGCCGAAATCCCCTTGGCCAGCAGGGCCTCCTGGCGATCCGCCTCCTTCACGGCATTCTCGCACTGAACCCGGTCACGCGATAGGGCCGCCTCGGCCTGGCGGAGCGCCGCCTCGCGCTCCCTTGGATCAATGACAAACAGCAGATCCCCCTCATGAACCTCCTGCCCCTCGGCAAACACGACATTGGAAAGAATCCCGGTAATCTGGGATTTCACAGCCACCGTGGCCAGGGGTTCGACGGCGCCGAAGGTGCGGATCTCCACCGGCAGCATCAGGGCCACCGCATTGGTCAACAGAACCGGAATCGGAGCCGCCTTGGCACGGGCTGCAAAGGTCTCGGCCTTTTCCGCCTCCTTTTCCCGCTTGACCACCACAACGCCCGTGACCACCGCCAGCAGAACGGAAATCCCAATGAGAATCAGTTTTTTCATGATGAAACAGGGATGCTACAGGTCCGGGCTGAAATGTCAAAACATGAACTTCTTGGCTATTGACGGAAGATGAGCTTTAGCTCATCTTGACCGTCTTTGTCAGGAGTTCACCATGTCATACGCTGAATCTGTACCCAAACCCGGAACCGTCATCAACGGCTTCACCGTCATCAAAGTCACTCCCGTTCCCGGCGTCCGCGGCACCGCCGTGGAACTGGTGCACGAGGCCAGTGGCGCGCGGGTTCTTCACCTTTGTTCCGACGACACTGAAAACCTCTTCTCCATCAGTTTTCCCACCCCGCCCCGGGATGACACCGGCACCCCGCATATCCTGGAACATACCGTGCTGGCCGGCTCGCAGCGGTTCCCTGTACGGGAACCGTTTTTCGAGATGCTCAAGTCGAGCATGGCGACTTTCATCAACGCCATGACCGGCCCCGACTGCACCTATTATCCCGTCTCCAGCAATGTCCACCAGGATCTCTTCAACCTGGCCGAGGTCTATTTCGACGCCGTCTTCCATCCTCTCCTCACGGAGGAAACCTTCCGTCGCGAAGGCCATCACCTCGCCCCCGCTGATCCGGAAAACCCCACCGGAGCGCTGACGGTGAACGGCATCGTCTACAACGAGATGAAGGGCGTCTTCTCCAGCCCCGAAAGCAAACTTTTCTACACCTGGGTCAAGCACCTGCTCCCGGCAACCCCCTATGCGCTGAATTATGCCGGACACCCGGATTCAATCCCGGATCTCACCTACGCTCAATTCAAACACTTCTACGAAACCCATTACCACCCCTCGAACGCCTATTTCTACCTTTATGGCGATATCCCCACAACGGACTACCTGAAATTCCTCGCGCCACGCCTGGCCGGATTCTCCCGCCGAGCCCCTGAGTCGGCGCCCCCCCGGCAACCCCGGTGGACCGCCCCCGTCCGGATCCAGGAACCCTATCCGGTGGCCACAAACGAACCGCTGTCAGAAAAAACATTCCTGGCCCTCACCTGGCTGACCGGTAACGCCCTCGATCCGGAACAGGCCGTACTCCGTCATGTCCTGACTTATGTCCTTCTTGGCAATGAAGCCGCCCCGCTAAAGAAGGCGCTGATCGATTCCCGGCTCGGCCAGGACATCCTGGAGGCTGGCGACATGGAACTCGGGTCGGAAGCGCTTTTCTGCATCGGACTCAAAGGCAGCGAGGTGGATCGGGTCGACGCCTTCGAGCAGGTGGTTCTCTCCTCGCTTCGCGCCATCGCCGAACAGGGGCTCAAACGGGAATGGGTCGAATCCGCTTTCCAGCAGACGGCCTACCATTATCTGGAA
>CAYOQM010000056.1:0-9829 GCA_964406065.1 uncultured Verrucomicrobiota bacterium | reverse complement strand
TGCCGTCGAATGGCTTGGTGACATAATCCACGGCCCCAAGGTCCAGGCCTTTGAGCAGCTGGTCCTCACGTCACTGAAGGCCATTGCCAACGAGGGATTGCCCCGTGAACGGATTGAGGCGGCCTTCCAGCAAACGGCCTACCATTATCTGGAAATCCCGTCCCTGTTCCCGCTCCACACCATGAACCGGGTGCTGGGAGCCTGGGTGCATGGCGGTGATCCTCTTTCGTTCATCGATATGAGCGGTCATCTAGAAACCTGCCGGACGCGGTACCAATCCGACCCCGGCCTGTTTTCACGGCTTATTCTGGAACAGTTGGTAAACAATCCCCACCGGCTCACTACGGTCCTCCGTCCCGACGCAGGCTGCCAGGCCAAAACCGATGCCGCCTTCGCGGCCCGCATGGCGGGAGAGCGCGGCCGACTGACCGAGGCCGAGGCCGTCACCCTGGCCGCCGAGGCCGCCGCCCTGGATGAAAAGGCCGGCCAGCCGAATTCACCCGAGAACACGGCTCTGCTTCCCCAACTCAAGGTTCGGGATCTCCCCGCCCGCCCGCGCCGGATTCCCACCACCCTGGAAAGACTTCAGGCCCCGGGCACCGGGGCCCAGGCGCCGGGTGGCATTGCCCTCCTCCGGAATGATGTCTTTTCCAACGGCGTCAATTATCTCCACTTCAGCCTCGACCTGGCGGGATTACCCGACGAACTCTGGTCTTACCTCCCCTATTATTGCGACGCCATCACCAAACTCGGCGCCGCGGGCATGGACTATGAACTCATGGCCGGCCGGGTGGCGGCAGCCACCGGCGGCATATCCTGTTCCCCCTCGTTCCAGCATCACGCCCTGCTCCCGAACCTGCCCGTGATTTCCATGCGCTATGCCTGTAAGGCGCTCGACACCCAGATGGAGAAGGCCATGGGCGTGCTCCATGACCTCGTCTTCTCCGTCGACCCCCGCGACCACAACCGGCTCCGCGATGTCCTCATCCAGACCCGCGCCGGCTACCGCAGCGATATCATGGAGAACGGGCATAGCTACGCACAGGGACATGCTGAACGGTTCCTGAATCCCGTTGCCAGACTAGAGGACCAGTGCCACGGCATTCCGCAGGTGGCACTCGCCGCCGGACTCTGTGATCATTATGACCGCGAGGCCGAATCCCTGATGGAGCGCATTGAACACCTCCGCGCCTTCCTGCTTGATCCCCGCCGCCTCACCGTCAGTTTCACGGGGTCCGACAAGGCGTATCATACCGTCCGGTCGAGTCTTGAAGGCTGGATACGGGAGATGACAACGGACGGAACCTGCGACCGGCCTTCACGGCCGGCTAATGCGCGGCCGCCGACAGCGCCCCCCCCCGCACGAGAGGGGCTTGCCGTTCCCGCGCAAGTGGCCCATTGCGCCCAGGCCATGAATGCTCCTCGCCTGGCCAACCCGAGATCGGCGGCGCTGGTGGTTGGCGCCCACATGGTGCGGTTCGACTATTTCCTCAGCGAAATCCGGCTCAAGGGCAATGCCTACGGGGCCGGCTTCTCCTACAACCCCCTGGCGGGAACCCTGCTGATGTCCTCCTTCCGCGACCCGCACGTGGTGCGCACCCTGGACATCTTCGCCCGGACGCCGGAGTTCGTGGCCTCGACCCGTTGGTCACAATCCGACATTGACCGGGCTATCATCGGCACGGCCAAAGGCGACGAAAAACCTTTGCGCCCGAGTGACGTCACCGGCGAGGCCCTGGCCCGCCATTTGCAGGGCGTCACACCCGAACTACGGGAGTCCTTCTACGAGGCCAGGCTGGCGGTCACTCCGGGGGCGGCAACAACCGCACTTCTGGAAACGCTCGAATCCGGGCTTGTCTCCAGCCCTGTCTGCATCCTCTCCAGTCGCGAAAAACTAGAGGACGCCAACAAGACACTCGGCGACAAGGCGCTGTCCATCAGTGATGTGGTGATGTAAACGGAGATGAACATGATGACACGACAGGGTTTGGGGGCGATGATGCTGTTTCTGGGAGCGTTGAATGCCATGGGCGTCGATGAAGCCAAATACACGGTGGTGGAAACAAGCGGGATCTTTGAAGTCCGCGACTACGAACGCCAGATTCTGGTTGAAACCCGTGTTGACAGTTCGCTTGAGGACGCCGGCAACATCGCCTTCCGGCGGCTCTTCCGGTATATCTCCGGAGCGAACCAGTCGAGCAATACGATCGCGATGACCGCGCCCGTTTCCCAGGAGGCGCGGGGCGAAAAAATCGCCATGACAGCGCCCGTGGGACAACAGCAGGCTGAAGGCGGCTGGGCGGTCAGCTTCATGATGCCTGCCCACTACACGCTGCAAACCCTGCCCCGCCCGAACGATCCAACGCTCTCCGTTCGCGAAATTCCCGCGCGACGCGTGGCGGCGGTCCGATACACCGGCACCTGGAGCCAGGAACGTTACCTTCATCACAAGGGCCTGCTGGAAGCATGGCTTCGCGACAAGGGGCTCACGGCCACGGGAGCCCCCATCTGGGCCCGCTACAATCCGCCGTTCACCTTGTGGTTTCTCCGCCGCAATGAAGTCCTGATCCCTGTCGCCAGGTAAGCCGGACGGTCAGAACCGGTAAACGAGGGCGGTCAGGGTCGAAAAGATTTTCTCTTCCTCCACCAATGGACTGCCGGTGATTTCGTCGCCGAGGAAATCGACGCTGCAAAGGGAGAAGACCCCGACCCGTTCATTCAACTGCCAATTGAGGGTCAGCCTCGGCCCCCCGTTAACCGTAGCGCCCGGACTGTACGCAGGGCGATCCGGCCGAGCCTCCCCGGGTCGGACCCCGAAGTAATACCGGACCATGTTCCCGCTCAGGCTTGTGAGTCCCAGTCCGGGGCTGATCGTCCAGGCGCCCACTGTCCAACCGCGCGACAGGGTCATCGCCGCTTCCTGCCCGTTATGGATCCCGAGCAGATCCGATTTCACGCTGGCCTGCCCGCGCAACCCGCCCGGCAGGCGACTTTGAATTTCGAGGCCGCCCTCCAGCGTGCCCTTCGGATCACGCATGCCGTCGAAGTAGTCGGAATCCCCCCTGCTAAAAGCGCCTGCGAATTGATAGGTAGCCACGGCACTGACCCTGACGCCAGCCACACGCCCGAGACGCCAGGAGGCTCGCGGCCCCATCCAGGAGAACCGGTCTCCCACATAGGTGACCATCGGGATCGGCAGCACGAGGGGATTGCTGTCACGGTACGGACTGTTCGCCGCCAGCACGGCCACCCCCGCCCCCCAGCCGGGCGGAGGTCCGCCTGCAGGCATCGGGCGCGCAGGACTGGGGGCATTGGTTTCCATCCCAACGGCATTTGACACCAGCATCGCCAGCAGCCATCCCACACAACCCGCAACCATTATCTTCATAACAACTCCAGCTCTCAAAGTTGCGGGGTATTCTGCCATCGATCAACCCTGCTCTTCCAGAACGAATTTACCGCAAAGACAGCGAGGCCAGGGCCGTGGCGTAGATGCGGCCACCGGAGGAAGCCCAACGGTCGTCGGCAGACCAACTGCCCGCCTCCGTGCCGCACCGGACCTGGCGGGTCAGCAATTCTCCCCGCAGCGAGGAGAGATCGCGGCGGGCGGACTCCTCGTCCATCTTCTTCAGGGCCGCCGCCAGGAAATAACGCCGGTAGTAATCCATATCCGCTCCCGGCGCAGAGGCCAGCCGCAACATCTGGGCCTTGATCGCCTGACGCCGGTTGGCCGGCATCAACCCCGCCTGTGCCGCGTCCAACAGGCTCATGGCGCCCATGGCCGTCAAGGTCTGCGACGCCGCCCCGGGCGTATCCCCGCTCTTCTGGTATCCGAAGGAGCCATCGTCCGAAGCCACGCCCGCCATCCAGCGCAATCCGCGGTCAATGCAGGGCTTCAGGTCCGGCCAGCCTTGCGATGACGCTAGGCGCAGGGCTTCAAGCTGCCAGAGGGTGATGGACAAGTTCGAGGCAGGATGGGCCTCATTGAAATAGCCCCAGCCGCCGTCGGCATACTGGCTGGCGCGAATTCTGGCAATCGCCCGGTCGAGAGCCTGCCTGAGCGCGACATCAGGATGCGTTCCGCAGGCTTTGGTTAGAGCCAGAGTGGCCATCCCCTGGTTATAGGGTGAACTGGAGAATGCCTCGCCAAAACGACCATCCGGCTGCTGACTGCGCAAGAGATATCCGATGGCCTGTCCCACCGTTCGATCAATCTCCTGGGCGGCTCGCGAGGATCCGCCGCTCTCGTCGAGAAGCGTCATCAGGGAAAGGGCGGTCAGGGCCACCTCGAAGTGCCTGTCCCCGCCCCAGCGTGCCGTACTCCATGAGCCATCGGACTCCTGGGTGCGACACAGCCAGGCCACGGCCTGATCGCCGGGCACGGCGCGTTGCCTCGCGACCAGCCAGAACCCGCCCAGCAGCACCATGAGGGCGGCCGCCGCCGCCAGCGGATAGGCCCAGCGCCAGACGGCCGGCACGGCAGGACCTGCGGCCTTCACCTTTGCTAGAATTTCCGGCGCGAGATCATGCGAGACGGTTTCAGGCGAAACGCTTTTCAGCCTGGCCATGACCGCCGCCTCATAGTCCCGTGCTCCAGAGGCAAACTCCCGGCCACTGGATTCAGGATTCTGAATTCCGGATTCTGAGTCCCTATTCATTAAACATCTTCCTCAATTCCTTCAGGGCCAGGTTCATCCTCGATTTCACGGTCCCCAGCGGAATATCCAGCACCTCCGCGATCTCCTGATACTGGAGCCCCTGGTACACATTCAACACCACAACCGCCCTCAGCTTGGGCGACAGCTTGTCCAACGCCTGCTGCACATCCAGTCCCGAGGCTGCGGGCGGACACGCCACGCCGCCATCAATCTCCATATCGGTCCGCAAGCTGTCCTGGAGGCGATCCCGCCGCATGGCCTTGCGCCCCAGATCCGCCCAGACATGCCGGGCCAGGACATGGAGATAGGTCGTGAAACGCGCGAGCGGACGGTACCGGGCCCGGGCCTTGTACAACCGCACGAACGTTTCCTGCACGAGATCCTCGGCATCATGATAAGCGCCCATGCGGACAAAAAAGTTCAGTAACCCGTTCTGGTGCCGGTGAACCAGTTCCGTGAAGGCGGCATCGGAACCCGCCGACACCTCCAGCATCAGCACGCTATCAGGATCTGGAATGGCGTCACCCGCCGTGATGTTGCGACTCATCTCCATGTCGCGATTTCATCCAGGGGAAGCCGGGAAGAGGCACATTCAGGGCGCGAGGCCGGCCAGCCGACCGTGATCATGGATTGCGGCAGGATCTCCGATGGCCAACCCACCAGCCGCCGCACTTCCTTGGGACGGATCCAACCGATCCAGCAGGTTCCCAGCCCCAGTTCCGTGGCCTGCAGGACCGCATGCTCCCCCGCAATCCCGAGATCCAGTAGCGGATATTCCACCTTCGACAGGAGCGGCGCCACGTGATGGGTGATCACGGACCGCTTGAGGCCCAGCACCAGGATCACCGGCGCCTCCCTGGCCCACTTCATCCTGAGTCCCGGCAATAGCCCCTCGTCGAGCAACCGGGAACGCAATACGGCGTCCGTGGCCACGACAAAACGCCAGGGCTGCTGATTGCAGGCGGAGGGCGCCCGCCGTGCGGCCTCAAGAATCTGCTCGATCGCCTCCTTGGGGACGGGATCAGGCCGGTAATGGCGGCAACTGAACCGCGCGTCGACAAGCTCTTTGAATCCGCTCATACAATGTTATTACCTTATGATATGCGGGGATTAACCCGGCTAATCCCCGCGTATAATCCCGGACATTCAGGGCGGGGTGGCCAGGGCTTTCTCAATAGCCTCGACCAGATCCTTGTCCGCCGGTGCGGTCCGACTGCCGAACCGGGCCAGGATTTTACCGTCCCGACCGACCAGGAACTTGTTGAAGTTCCAGGAAATCGCCCCGGCGAACTGCGGGTTCGTTTCCTTGGCGGTCAGATACTGGTACAACGGGTGCATATCGGAGCCCTTGACCGAAATCTTGGAAAACATCGGGAAGGTCACCCCGAATTTCAGCGAGCAGAAGGTCTTGATCTCCGTATCCGTTCCCGGCTCCTGCCAGAGGAAGTCGTTGGCCGGAAACCCGAGGATCACGAGGCCGCGGTCCTTGTATCGCATGTAAAGGGATTCCAGCCCTTCGTACTGGCCGGTGAATCCGCACTTGCTGGCCACGTTGACCAATAGCAGGACCTTGCCTTTGTAGTCGGCCAGGCTGACGTTCTTTCCGTCAATATCCTTCATCGTAAAACTGTAGAGATTCGTCACGGCACCCTCTCCTTTCGCGGAGACAACGCCCGCGCCCCACAAGGCCAGCACGACCAGTCCGCTCCGCAATAGATATGATACTTTATTGATCATGCCCGATTCTACGCCGTACCACGGACAAATGAAAAGGAGAGATTATGTTTTCCTGCTTTGTTTCTTATCCACTGAACCTTCCGCACCGGGACGGCGTTTATACCCTCAAACTCAACAGGAGAAAACATGAACACATTGAAACACTTGGGGATGGCAACGTGCGTGGCCGCAGTCGTGATGATGACCGCGGGAATAAGTCCGGCCCAGGTTGCCAATCCGGCGGATGCCATAAAGAGCCAGGCGCAAGCCTTGAAAGACGGGTTCGGGAGCGCCACAATAACCAATATCCCGCGAGTTGTGCAACGTATTCAACCTGTCCCTGCGGCACCTTCGCGCTTAGTCTGATTACTCTCCGCTCCAATTTTTTCTTCCTCAAGATATTCCAGATACAGGTCTTCCACTTTCTCGCGCGCCCAGGGGGTCTTGCGCAGGAACTTCAGGCTGGAACTGATGCTGGGATTCATCGTGAAGCAGCGAATGGGAATCAGGGCGCCCAACTGGTCCCATCCATAACACGCCAGCAACTCCTCCAGTATCGTCGTCAATTTGACCCCATGGAGCGCATCGTGCGGGTGTTGGGTATTCATCAAACTCGCCATCAGGGACGTGTATCATATTGGAAGCAGCTGTGAAATACTGAATGCAACGCCGCCTTGTCAATCCGCCACCCGATGGCGGTGAAGGCGGTCTTCGGAAGACCTGCGGGTGGATCTTTTTCACTTACACGACCATTGATCACCTCGACAAACCGGGTGCGGTTCTTGAAGCAAACCGTTCCCTTGAGCCGGAGCAGGGATCCGTTGAGGGACGCGATGGCGGCAAGGAAGTCCGCCTCGTTCACAACCCCGTCGGTCTGGAGCGAGATGGAGACCAACCCCTCCAGAGGGGTTTCAGGAACGGGGGCCAGACGGATCTGATGCGAGAGCCCGTCCAGGAATTCCTCCGGTATGCGCCCGTGGCTCACGACCGTCCGGGGGGCCACCGGATTCAATCCCTGCAGGATACTCCCGAGCGAATCCAGATCGGAGGACGGAACCAGGTCGCTCTTGTTGATCACAAGCCCGTCAGCCCACATCACCTGGCGGAGCGCCGTCCTCAGAAAGGCCGCCACGGCGGTGAACCCGCAGGCATCCACAAGACAGACATTGGCTCCGATCCGGAAGGCGTCCCTCAGATTCGGGGAATCGATGATCTGGCTCAAATCGCAGGGATCGGCCACCCCCGTCGCCTCGATGATGACCAGGTCGGGAACCACCTCGCGTGCAATGGTTTCCAGCGTCCGGATGAAGTCGGTTTTGATGCAGATGCAGAATACACTGCCCTTGTTAAGTTCAAATCGGGCATAGTTCCCGGGTGCCACCAGCTTTCCATCGATCCCCAGCGGCCCGAATTCATTGATGATCAGGGCTATTTTGCGCGCCCTGATCCCGGGCAACTGGAGCAGATGATTCAGAAGCGTGGTCTTGCCCGACCCCAGGTAACCGGTAAGCAGCAACACAGGGATGGGAGTCTTCATATCAGATACCCTTGATCCATTCCTTGATGATGGAGGATTCGGGGATGATCCGGGTGCTCTTCACTTGGTACCGCGCCACGACAACAGCCGGCAACATCACGGGACTCAGGCCGTATGCGGCAATTTCTTTTTCATCCGTGACCTCCTTGACCTCCACATCCGCGCCCAATTCCTTGATCGCCTTCATTGTATGGGCTTTGATTTTCTTGCTGCCCTCATCCCCCTTCTTGCCCAGGATGTAGACTGAGGCGCTGCGCCGGGCGATTTTGAGGCGGAGCTTTTCATTGATGCGCTTCTGAAGCGCCGCAATCAGTTCATCGCGGGCGGGGATGCGGGACACAAACACGATCTGCCCGTCAATGCAGATGGTGGGCACATTGCGAACCATTAACGAGGTCATGAAGACCAGCGATTCACGGTACTTGATCTTGTGCTCACGCCACTCGACGATGCCCTCGAACTCGGGCGTCACCTTCCGCACCGCCTCCACCATGTACTGGCAGGGCGCACAGGCTTCGGAATCGAGGGTGATGATGTCCACAATGATCTTGTCGCTTGTTCCGCCGTAATCACTCAAGTCCAGCAAATCGGTGGAGGTCTTGGTGGCTGCCTTGGCCTTGAGCACCTCCCGCTCATAGGGGTCAAGCACCAGGCGCGCAACCGCTTCGAGATTGGCCGGGGGCACGCCGTAGGGAAGATCGCAGCCGGGCGCCAGAATAAAGCCCGTATCCCCCGCCAGTTCCAAACAGGCCAGGGCATTGCGTTGCGAGTCCTCGGGCGTCCCGAGCAGCAGCACCGAGGTCAACTGCAGGTTTCCTCCGAAACTGATCTTGCGCGGCACGCAGATGTCCCTGACATAATCCAGGGGGATGTTCTCATCGATGGAAATGTTGTCCGGGGTGCACTCGCACATGGCCACAATGTTCTGCTGGGCATGGCCGCACACGAAAAAGGATCCCAGCGCCTCGCGCTGGCGGATGGCCTTGAAGACGGGCGTCACATAGGGGGTCACGAATTCCTGGAACTGATCCGGCCCGATCTGGCTGGTCATCGGATCCACCACCGCCACCACATCGCTTCCGGCCTCAACAAAGGCCTCCGCCATGGCAATCGCACAATCCCGGCAATACTCCATCAACCGCTTCACGGCATCGGGATCATCGAACATCTTCATGAAGATATCCGTGCCGAGAAGATGGAGAGCCAGTGTGAAGGGCCCGGTAATCAAGCCGTACAACGCCAGATCCGGATTCGCCTTCCGGAGACGCCGGGTGGTATTCATGACCAGCGGGATTCGACCCGCCTTGAGATCCAGCGGCGGTAACTGGTCAAGTGTCTTCCCCTGGTTCAGGATATGCCCCGAAACCGACGGAGGATTCTGCTCCGCCCAAACCAGCTCACATCCCATCGCTTCGGCCTCGATCTGAAGATCGAAACTTACCGGAATACCATCCGGATGATAGCGTTCGATCGCCGCCTGGAGCCCCTTGACCATCAAATCCTCGGACTTCAGGTACTCCTGCGCCGTCACCCCGATCAAGGCCCCGGCATGACACCCCACAAAGGGAACCCAGGGAATACGATCCGTTTTCCTGAACCGCAAGGCCGCCAATACCCGTTCTTTTGATTTCATCTGATCTCCTGCTCTCTTAAAAAGGAAATCAGCATAACCAAAACAAGTGACTGGAGATTGCACAAACCGGCAAGGGTTTTGCACAAAACAGCACATCCTAACTTCTGTGGATATCTGCAGTCTGCGCGGAAGGCGACACGGGAGACACTCCCACCTTGGGAATCACCGGATCCCTGAACATAAAGAAGACTGCGCCCAAAAGACAAAATCCGGCCCAGAGATAGTTCCACGTGTCACGTCCTGATTTCGATTTGACACTTTATTGATGTTTCTCGACACAGTCAT
>CAYOQM010000055.1:8824-13779 GCA_964406065.1 uncultured Verrucomicrobiota bacterium | reverse complement strand
GAGTTGCGCCACGTGAGCTCCATCACCACCAACCTGGAGCCGCGCCTGTACACCGCCACGCTGACGGTGCCGGCCAAGTCCTCGGTGCAGCAGCGGTTCGATCTCGATGCCATTCCCAATCCGCACCGACAGTACGCGCTCACCGTCGACGCGCAGGCGGCCAGCGGGATCAAGCTCAGCAAGACCGAGACCCTTGGGTTCCGCGCCGTGCGCAAGGCCGCCAAGCCGATCGTGGCCGATGGCAAGACCGATGACTGGAACCTGGACGAACTGACGCCGATCCTCTTCTCCCACGACTGGCAGCCGCCGAGCCGGGACTACACCCCGGCTAACTCCCATTGGGGCGGGCCCAAGGATCTGATGGGCAAAATTTACTTCCGCTGGGACGAGAAGAACCTGTACTTCCTCTCCATCATCGAGGACAGTTCGTTCGTGCACAAGGGGCTGGAAAGGGGCATTTGGTGGAGCGACTGCACGAACATGCGCCTGTATCCCGGCAAGCTGCGCAGCGGTCAGGCCGCCAGCCTGATGCCCTACTGGGAATGGCACGGCATCGACGAGAACGGCAAGCTGGTCTTCGGCCGCGGCGTCGATGCCTGCGCCGGCGCGGTCCGGAAGATCAAGAAGGAAGGCTCGTCCAGCTGGCCGGAAGGCGTCGAGATGGCCATTTGCGAGGAAGGCCACACCGTGATCACCGAGATCGTCTATCCCAAGGCGTCGCTCTATCCGCTGGAACTGCGCGACGGCGCGGAATTCCGCACGTCGGTCATGTACATGGACTCCGACCGCGAAGACGACCTCGACGGCGGGGGCGACGGCAAGCGCTGGAGGGCCTATAAAGCCGCCGGCTTCGGTTTCCAGTGGACCAATGTCGAGGGCAATCCCTTCGGCGAGTACGAGTTCAAACTGGTGGAGTAATTCGAGGGGACAGACAGCGACCAACGATAAGCCCTTGAGAACAGCGTCCACACGGACTTAGGAGCATTTCATTAGATCAATCACCAGGCGGGACTTTTTGAAAGCGATGGCCGTCGCCGGCGTCGCCGGCGTGGCCGGTTGCACGACGGGCAAGTCGCACGATGCGCCGGCACCGTCCCGCGGCGGTCTGGCCCGCCGCGTCCTGGGCCGGACCGGGGAGAAGGTGACGATTCTCGGACTGGGCTGCGCCTACGCAGCGGGCAAAGCTGACGAAGCCCAAACCCGCGCAACGATCGAGGCCGCTCTGGAAGGCGGCGTGCGCTATTTCGATATGGCGCCCAACTACGGAGACTGTGAAAAACGACTCGGCCCCCTCTTATCGCCGATGCGCGACGAACTCTTCCTGGTAACCAAGGTCGATTCTCCAACCGCCCGGGAGGCCGAAGCGAACCTGACCAACAGCCTCAAACTTCTCAAGACCGATCATGTGGACCTGTTGCTGCAGCATGGCGTTGGCCTGCCAGGGTCGTGGAGCGATACCGGTGCCATTCTCGGGAAAGGCGGTTCGCTGGAGTTTCTCCGGCGGGCCAAGGCCAAAGGCCTGGCGCGATTCATCGGGCTCAGCATCCATCCACCCTTTGACAAGGCGCTGATGTTGCTCGATGCCGCCGATGACTGGGATGTCGTCATGCCGTTCGTCAACTATGTCGCCCGGGTCGAGTTTGATGCCGAAACCGTCATCGTCGGGCGCGCCCAGCGGCACGGTCTGGGCGTAACCGCCATGAAGGTTCTCGGCGGCAACGGGCAGCTCGCTGATGCCTATGATCGCGCCTTCCGCTACGCGCTCAGCGTACCCGGAGTGAGTTGCGCGCTGATTGGCGCGAAGAATGTCGAAGAAGTGCAACGCGCCGTGCGCGCCGCGCGGGAATACCGGCCGCTCACGACGGCTGAGCTTGAGGATACCATTCGACTCGGCCGCGAACTTGTGCGCGCCAAGTCTGCCAAAGTGGCCCTGCTGCACCGGCATGTGGCATGCGATTTCGGCGCTGAAACAAATCTTGCAATAACCTGAAAAGAAACCTAAACAGGAGGTTACTACTCAGGTAGTCAGGAGTCAGAATTCAGGAGTCAGAATGAGAGAACCTGCGAAGACATTCGAAGATTTGGTGGTTTGGCAGAGGGCGCACCAGTTCGTGCTTGCTGTTGGTGGAGGTCAGTAACAGGATGCTGGCGGCCCTGAAGAAGAGGGTCGGGTGAGTACGGCGGGGCGAAAGCACGCAACGAAACCAAAGGTATGAGCCGAATCGGAACCAACAGGGAGATTCACAGGAAGGGCGCCAGTTCGGCCGTGAGCTGCATACCGCTTTGAATAACGTCGAGTTTTCCAAGAGTGAACACTCCATAAGGGGAGAGAGATGAACAACAAGACCAAGATCACGCCAGACACCAGCCGTCTCCGTGTTGCCGCGGTGCAGATGGAAAGTGCGGCCGGGGACAAGGCGGCCAACTTCGCGAAGATGGAGTCCCTGCTTGGCGAGGCGGCAAAACAAAAGGTGAAATTGATCACCTTTCCCGAATGCTGCATCACCGGGTACTGGTTCATGCGCAACCTGTCCGATGACGCACTGCGCGCCATGGCCGAGCCCATCCCGGGCGGGCAGAGCTCGCGCCGGCTGGTCGAGCTGTCGAAGAAGCACGACATGACCCTCGGCGCCGGCCTGGTGGAGGCGGGCGAGGACGGCAACCTCTACAACAGCTACGTGGTGGCCATGCCCGACGGCCAGGTGCGCTGTCATCGCAAAATCCAGGCCTTCGAGCACCGGCTGATCAAGGCCGGCTCGGAGTACACGGTCTTCGACACGCCGCAGGGCTTCAAGGTCGGGGTGCTCATCTGTTACGACAACAACGTCATCGAGAACGGCCGCATCTCGGCCCTCATGGGCGCACAGATCATGATGGCCCCGCACCAGACCGGCGGCTGCCGCACGAAGAACCCGCACCTGATGGGACTCATCGAGCGCCGCGTCTGGGACGACCGGGTGAAGGACCCGGCGGCCATCGAGCGCGAGTTCGCGGGCGAGAAGGGGCGCGGTTGGCTCATGCGCTGGCTGCCCAGCCGGGCGCACGACAACGGCGTGTTCCTGGTCTTCGCCAACGGCGTGGGCGTGGACGACGACGAGGTGCGGACCGGCAACGCCATGGTGCTCGACCCTTACGGCCGGGTCCTGGCCGAGACCGGCAAGGCCGCGGACGCGGTGGTGGTGGCCGACCTCGACGCCTCGCTCCTCAAGCAGGCCACGGGGCGCGAGTGGATCGCCGCGCGCCGGCCGGACCTCTACGGGCCGCTCACGAAGCGCACCGGCCTGGAGCGCGACACGCACGAGTTGAAGTTCGAGGAATAGGGGCGCTGCGTGGACGGACTGGGATGGGCCTGGATGGGATAGCAGGCCGCACAGTGGCGTGGCTCCATGGAGAGTGTGCCGAGTGACCGTCCGCACAGGACGGTCATCTGCTTGCCAGCAACGGGACCAGTGCGCCCGCCACTCCGGCAATTGCGGACACCGGAAAGAACCGGAACGACAACGGCAACCGTTCGTAGTACATGAAGCCCAGCGCAAGGCCCGTTGTCAATAGGGCCACACTTCCAGCCAGTCCCGCCCCGGTCATGCGCCACATCCCGAATGCTGCCGTCCAGGCAATCAGATGTATCCCGCCGGCGATCCATCGTGCACGGACAGGACCAGTCGACACCGGAATGCTGTGTATGCCGGTTTCCCGGTCGGACTCCATGTCCTGCAGTGCATAAAGGATGTCGGACGCGCTGATCCAGCAGAAGGTAAACAAGGAAAGCAGCAGGATGACCGGCGTTGTCACCGTCTGGCCGGTGACGGCCACGAAAGCGCCCAGGGGGCCGAATGCCAGGGTCAATCCGATCCCGAAATGGCAGAGAGGCGTGAACCGTTTAAGCAGTGAATAACCGATCAGCACGGCGGCGGGAACGGGGGATAACTTCAGGCAGACCGGCCCCAATGCCGTGCAGGCGGCAAGATAGACGACCAGGCCAGACACCGCCACGCACCACCCTTGAGCAAGGGTCAGCCTGCCGGCGGGCAGGTCGCGCCCCAGGGTGCGGGGGTTCAACTGGTCCAGATGGCGGTCGAGAATCCGGTTCATGGCCATTCCAAGGGCGCGTGCCCCGAGTCCGGCCAGGGCGATGAGTAACAGGACTCGCCCGCCCGGCCAGCGGTATCCGGCGCCGATCCACGCTCCCGCAAATAGGAGCGGCAGGCTGAAAAGGGTGTGCTCCACCTTGACGAGGTTGCACATCCGCACCGCCAGGTTCTGTCGGGCCGGTAAATAGTGATTCAGCCTGCCAATCACGGCGTCCGCGACCGCCGCGGAGGCCGCGGTGAGATTACGGTGCAGATCAACACGCCCCGACTCGGTGGCGAAGTCGCTGACGCCCTTGACAAGAACACAGGCGGCGCCCTGTTCGCGGGAGACGCGGGCTATCGCGTAGCCCTCCATTTCGACCAGATCGGCCAGGGAGGCCAGTCGGGTGCGCTCATGGCCTCCAAACACGGGGTTTGACACAGTGGCGAGTCGTGCCTGGGGCAGGTTGCGCCAGCAGACGGGCAGAGGCATGTCAAGGGACTCCTCGCGTTCGCCGTCCAGCCAGGCATCACCATCAATGACGGTGGGCACAACGAAGATGTTTCCCGGAGACAGGTTGCGCTCATGGGGAGTGCGGCCCTCCTCCCGAAGAGAGCCGCATATGCCGGTGTTGATGATGGTGCGTAGACCGCGGGTCCGGATGGCGTAAAGAGCTGCCTTTCCGGCTGGCCCGGGTCCCATTCCGCTGATGATGATCAGACCGCCGGGGTTGGCGTTGCCGGCGGGAAAGGCGTAGGTGGGGAAGGGCTGAACCAGTTTCCGGACCGCGCCGAGTTTCTGGAGAAACGGTTGCGCTTCCGCCAGCGTGGCCAGAATGATCGCGATCATGGGATCACTCCGGCCAGACGGGCCCTTCGCTCGAG
>CAYOQM010000055.1:0-8814 GCA_964406065.1 uncultured Verrucomicrobiota bacterium | reverse complement strand
CGAGCTCAGCTACGGCGGCGCGTCCCTTTTCCCCAAGGCTTACGGAAAAATCGTTGACGAACATATCGATATGTTGTCGCTGGACATCCGGACTGATTTCCCGGGCGTGGCGGCCGACATAATCGCGCGTCCGGTCCGGATTGGCTCGCGAACGGAGGATAGCCTGCCGTAACAGATCCTCGATCCGCGTGATGACCTGCGTTCCCAGAGACTTTCGTGCGACAATACAGCCAAGCGGGATGGGGTGGCCGGTTGTTGTTTCCCACCATTCCCCGAGATCGGCCAGGCAGACCAGCCCGGCCTTGCGGTAGACAAACCGCGATTCATGGATGATTACGCCGGCATCAGTCTGGCCCGAAAGGACATGTTCCATGACGCGGTCATAAGGCACGAACACCTTGCGGGACAGGTTCGGGGCCCACATCCGCAGCAATAAATGGGCGGTGGTCAATTCGCCCGGTAGTGCGATGGTGGTGTCGGAAGGGGGCGGGACGGGCATCGCCTGCCTGGCGACGACCAGGGGGCCGCATCCGAATCCCAGCGCGGCGCCAGCGTCGAGAAGCTGGTACTGGTCCCGGATCAGCAGATAGGTGTGGAATGAGACCTTGGTGAGGTCGTAGGTTCCGGTCAGCGCCAGCCGGTTCAGGGTCTCAACGTCATGCAGGTGGATACTCACATCATGACCTGAGCCGGCGAGTTTTCCTGCCGCCACATCGCAGAACATGAACGTGTCGTTCGGGCAGGGTGAATAGGCCATGCTCAGGGACGGCATCAGGTGACTCCGTAGATCGGCGAGGCGAGAACCCTGGCGATTTCGGTTGCGCACCTCGATGAGTCCCATCCGTGCTCCGCTGCCATGAGTCGGGCGCAGGCTTCCAGCGCGGGGGCTGAGGGCCGGCCGGCCGACCCCAGGTCAGTCCGCCTGAAAACCACATCGGCAAGCGTGAGCGCCATTTCATGGCGAACGGCATGAACGATTTCGGCTCCGATCACGGGTGTAGATGCGTCAACCGGAGCCAGTAGGGAGGGATCCTCCTTGCCGAGAGCCAACACGGCGGACATTTCATCACCGTAGTTGAAGAATAGATGCTCCATCACCGGAGCGGGGCAGCGGGGGTCGGCCTTGGCCTGAGCCAGTCCGGCGATAAAATCGGGAATGTGGCCGCCGGGGAGGGGTCGCCGATCCGAGCCTGATGCAACCGCTGGTCGGCCCAGTTTGGACATGACCTGTCGCAAGGTCCTTGCGGCGACATCGCGGGCCGTGGTGTATTTGACGCCCACCACCGTCAGCAGTCCCCCGGTGGCGTCGCGCCGTGCATGATCGATGATGCTGAAATGATTGGCCAGCACGGGTTCATCGTTAACCAGTTGAGCGTGCCTGGCGGGCAACAGGCCCGGCAGGACGCAGGCAATATCATTGCGGGTGATACCGGCAGAGGGATAGGCATGAGTGAGGTCGGACAGCAGGATATCGACATCCTGCTCCGTAACTTTCATCAAGTCGGCGTCGCCCTGGTGTAGCCGGTAATAGGTTCCGGCGAGCGTATGGCCGCGCCAGGGCATGAGAAACAGGAGGCGTTGCGATTCTCCCGTGTGACGGCGGAATCGCAGTCCGGCGGCGGAACGGGGGAGCAGTTGACGCTTCAGCACGAAATTCATTCCCATCGCAAGGGTGTGGACGGCGGGCGTCTTCACGTCAGGGAGTGTTGCCAGGACTTCGTTGGCCCAGGGGCCTGCGGCGTTGATGACCAGGCGCGTGGAGATGTCGAATGCATGGCCGGTCAGTTCATCACGGGCCTTCACGGCGGTGATCCTGCCGCCTGACATCTTGAAACCCGTGCATTTCAGGTAATTGGCGGCATCCGCGCCGGATTCAACGGCGTCGCGGACGAGCGCCGTGACCAGACGCTCGGAGTTGTAGGTGTAGGCGTCATTCCAAGAGCAGCCGCCGGTTATGCCCGAGGGTGAAAGTCCGGGGACCAGGTGGCAGACCTCGTCACTCGAAATAAGGCGGCCCCGGGGGATGTTTTTTTCGGGATCCGCGAGCGTGTTCCGGTCGAGACTCAGGACTTCATTGAGCAGGAGGCCGAGAAACATGGCCTCCCGGCCTTTCATGGCGTGACCCTGGGTGGGCATGAGGCAGGGGAGTGGATGAACGAGATGCGGTGCGGTTCGCAGAAAGGCCCGGCGTTCGACCACCGAGGTGCGCAGGCGTGGAATGTCGAACTGTTGCAGGTAGCGCAGGCCCCCGTGAATGATCTTCAGGCTGCTGGCGGACGTGGCGGAGCAGAAATCGCGCTTTTCAACCAAGGCGGTGGAAAGTCCGCACAGCGCCGCCTCGCGGGCGATAGCCGCGCCATAGATGCCGCCGCCAATGACGACCACATCGTAATTCCGGCCCGCCATCTTCTGGAGATCACGTTTCATAGGGTGGTCACTATATCGGCAGGACAGGGCGGGCATCAAGCCTTTGTGTAGCGGGAGTCCGGAGCCGGTGTTCACTCTTGACTCGATCACTCTGCAAAAGTAGCCTGCGAACATGAGTCAAGTGAAGGAACCAGGGAAAGCAGTCGGGAAATGACCGGTCACGATTGTCTTTTTATCATCAATGGGTTGGGCATGGGTAACAGCACCCGGTGCCACGCCATCATGGAGCATCTCATCGAGCAGGGCGTGAGGATCCATGTCCTGACGTCCGGGAACGGGCTCCTCTATTTTTCCGGCGTCAAGGGGATTACCTCCGTTACGCCCATGGAGTCCTTCTTCTATTCCGGGAAGAACGGCGGGGTGAGCGGGTGGCGCACCTTTGCTTCGATCCACTCCCTGTACGGCCGGGCCACAAGCAAGAAGCGGCAATTAGAAGCCCTGCTGCGGCGTTTGAATGTAGATGTGGCGGTGACGGATTCGGAGTATGTGACCTCGCCGCTGCGGCGCCGGAAGATTCCCGTAATCGGGCTTAACAATGCCGATGCCGTGGTGACGGAATACATGAAGTGCGCGGATCGTCCCCGTGGCATCCGGAGCCATTTCTGGTTTGTGGAGTACACGGATTACCTGTTTCACCGCTTGTTCTGCGATTGGGTCATCAGTCCTTCGGCTGTGCCGGGTCCGGTGCGGCATCCCCGCATTCGGCGGGTTGGGCTGATTGTCCGCCAGGCGGTGCTGGACTCGCTTCCGCGGGTTGCTCCCACACCTGTCCCGCCCGCCGAGATGAACAATGTGGTGTTTCTGTTGAGCGGCTCCATCTTTGCGTCCCGGATCGATTTCGGGGATGGTAACTTCCCCTTTTCCGTGGATGTCATCGGACGGGAAGGGGAGAGTGTCGGGAGTGTGACCTACCGGGGGCGCCTGATGGACAATATCGGCTATCTCCAGAAGGCGGATGCGATGGTCATTAATGGCGGGTTTTCAGCCGTGAGTGAAGCCATGGCCCTTGGGAAGCCTGCATTCGTGATCCCCGTACCGGGTCATGCCGAGCAATTTGTCAACGCCAGGGTCGTGGCGGAGATGGGATACGGCTATGTTGTGCGCGAAACCAATGTGGTCGCGAAGATCAGGAGCTTGTGTGCTCTCAACCGGTGGGAAGGGCTGAAGGACAAGAAACCCATTGTCGGACTCCAGGGAGCCAGGGAGGCCGCGGACATCATTTCCGGCATCATCCTGCAACGCTCAGCCAGTCGATCCTGACGGAGTATTTCCCCATGATTGTATGCGCGGATGATTTCGGCCTGGCTGGGGATGTCAACGAAGCCATCCTTGACCTCGCAGGACACCGCCGCCTTTCCGCAGTGTCCTGCATGGTCGCCCTGGATGATTTCGACCGAGTGGCTTTCGATTCGTTATTATGCCAGGCGGAGCACTTGGACATTGGGTTGCACCTTACGCTGACCGACATCCAGCCGCTGTGCCCGTATCCATCAGGCCAATCCATCACTACCCCGGACGGGATATTCCTTTCCATGGGATCATTGCTGAGAAAAGGGGTGTTCGGCGCCATAGAGGCCGTGGAAGTTGCCGCTGAAATCCGCGCCCAGTATGAGCGTTTTGTCAACTTTGCCGGACGCCCTCCCGATTACCTGGATAGTCATCTGCATGTTCATCAATTTCCAGGCATGCGGGCCGGATTACTGCGGTTCCTGGATGAACTTGATCCGGTTTCCGGGCCTTACATCCGCAATTCCGCAATGACGGCGGCAAAATGTTTCCGCCAGGGTGTCTCGCCGTGGAAATGTCTCTCCATAGGGGCTTTCGGACGGCAACTGCGTTCAGCTCTGACACGCAGCGGGCGAAAGACGAATCAGGGGTTCGCCGGAATCTATGCCTATGACGGGCATGAAGCCTACCCTGGTTATCTGGAGCGATTTGTCGCCTGCATGGAAAGTCCGAACGGGATCCTCATGACGCATCCCGGCAGGATGGAGCCTTGGAGAGCCATCGAATACCGGACCTTGATGCAGGCGGCGTGCCTCGAGGGGTGGATCAACCGGTTTTCCTTTTCCGCCTGAAGAAATCCTGCAATATGGCGCGACACGGCGCTTCAAGCACTCCGGTCACAATTTCAGGGCGGTGATTGAGTTGCGGATGGTTAAGAATATTGAATACGGATACCGCGCCGCCACGCATCAGATCCGTGACCCCGAAAACCACGACGGGAATACGGGCCAGCACAATTGCTCCGGCGCACATGGGGCAGGGTTCCTTGGTCACATACAGGATGGTTTCCGTGAGGCGCCAGTCTCCTACGGCCGCTGCGGCTTGCGTGATGGCGATCATCTCGGCATGAGCGGTTGGATCTTTTAGAAGTTCAGTCTGGTTATGGGCCCGCCCGATAATGTCGCCGTTTCGGACGATGATAGCTCCCACGGGAACTTCATCCTTGTCAGCTGATGCTTGTGCCTCACGAAGGGCTATCTGCATGAAATATTCGTGATTATGGTCGAGCATGGGATGTCACTCGGTTAGTGGCCGGAGCCGTTTCTGGCAAACTGATTCCTGATCCAGCGAGACAGGAATGCGGCGGGGCGGGCGCGTTTTCCAATAGGAGTGAATGGAGTTAACGGGTCTGCCAGAATCCGGAGGAGGGAGGCCGCTGGCCGGCTCGCGTCGAACTCCGCCTCCGCAGTCACACCGTAGCTGCCGACCCATTTCTCCTCGCCGGGAAGGGGAAGGGCATCCGACCCGCCGATGATCCTGAATCCCCGGCGCTGGGCGAGCCGCATGAGACGGGGTAGCGGCCACAGGGTGGGGCGCAAGCCAGTGTCTCCTATCAGGAACTGGTCAGATGAATTGTTCTCAATCAGATGTTGCACCACAGCTCCGCGCCGTCCAAACCATTTTCCCGGGGACCAGCTCAAGACCGGAATGGCACCGGCTGAGATGATGGCTGCCAGCGTGTCTTGCGTGGGGATGCCGTCGGCAATGAAAATATCGGCGCCCAGGGCCAGGAGTTCAAGTTTTTCGGCGGTCACGACCTGCCTTCCGGCGATCAGGTAGCCCTGAATCTCGCCACCACTGCGGATGGTCAAGCAGTCGGAACCGGTATCCACCATCAGGTGCATGGTCCCGTGACTTACCCCTCCAGCCTGTCCGGCTATATCGCGATATAAATGACAGGTTCTGCTTTCCGCAAGCAGTCCCGCAATAATCGGCCGTTCCTGCCGGATGCCGCCTGTGGCGCCGATCAGGTTATTCACCAGACCGGACACCGCTTCGTGCCACTCATAGCCCGGATAGATATGAACGTGACCGTCAATAATAACATTAAGTTTTGCCATAGATCGATTGTGCCGCAGCAGACTGCCTAGTCTGCCGCAGTCGTGGTGCAAGGTTATAGGATTATTTGTATCCGGATCAATGTCATATCCTGCTTTCCTTGACCCAAGTTATGGCGTTAGTCTCGCAAGCACCGCCATCGCTGTCGAGGAATAGATCATAGACTCGCCAGAGGGCATTGGGTTTCGGTAGGATCCCTCCCATGTCTTCAGAGTCCAATACGAGAAATCCGGATTTCAGCCATCTGACACCCGATGCGGTCATCAATGCCGTCGAGGAATCCCTGGGGGTGAGATGCAGTAATCTGTGTCGTCCGCTCAACAGTTATATTAACCGTGTGTATGAGGTGGGACTGGATTCCGGGGGGCATGTCATTGCCAAATTCTACCGGCCGGGCCGTTGGAGTCGCGAGGCGTTGCAGGATGAGTTGGATTTCCTGAAGGAGTTGAGCGGGGCGGAAGTTCCTGTCGTGCCGCCTTTGCCGTCGCCGGATGGATCCTTGTTGCACTCCCTGGGCGGAACCTGGTTTGCAGTGTTTCCCAAGAGGGGGGGGCGGCCTCTGGATGAGCCAGCGCCGGAGGAATGGACGCAACTGGGACGTCTCATAGGGCGAATGCATGTGGTCGGGGCAGCGAGACAGCCGCGGGATCGGATCATCCTTCATCCCCGGAAGTCCACTCTGGCGCATCTGGACTACATCATGCGTTCCGGAACGGTTGCGCCCCAGTACCGCCAGGGATATGAGGATGCCGTTCTTGGCCTTGTGGACGGGGTTGCCCCCCTGTTCGAGGACGTGCCCCGGTTTCGGGTGCATGGGGATTGTCATCGCGGCAATATCCTCTTCCGTCCGGGCGAGGGGTATCACCTGCTGGATTTTGACGACATGGCCGTGGCGCCTGCGGTTCAGGATTTATGGATGATCCTGCCCGACCGGCTGCCGCGTTCCCGCCCGCAGTTGGATTTGATCCTTGATGGGTACGAGACCTTTCTTGAGTTTCCCTATGACACATTGCGCCTCATTGAACCGTTACGGGCCATGCATTTCATTCATTTCACCGCCTGGTGTGCCAGGCAGAAGTCTGATGGCGGGTTTGCGCGCCTCTCGCACGACTGGGGTGGGCAGGAGTTCTGGCGGCAGGAAATTGCCGAATTGGAAAAGCAGATGCAGGAGATCCGGGATTGAAGCGGGAGGAAGGGAGAACCGAGTCATGGCCATGTTGTCTGAAAAAAACACCGTGTTGGTCGTCATAGATGTCCAGGGTAAACTGGCGCAGGTCATGCAGGACAGGGAAACGCTGTTGACCCAGCTCGGGAAGCTCATCCTGGGAATGCAGGCGCTTCAGGTGCCCGTGCTATGGCTGGAGCAGAATCCGGCACGCATGGGGGATACGGTCCCGGAAATCCGCAATCTGCTGGCGATGCATCAGTCGCCTATCGCCAAGATGAGTTTCAGCGGTTACGGCGATCCGGTTTTCATTGAAAATATGGAAGCCCTCAGTCGCCGGCAGGTTCTGCTGGCGGGAATTGAAACCCATGTCTGTGTCTATCAGACCGCAGTTGACCTCCTGGCGCGCGGGTATGAGGTGGGTGTGGTCGCCGATGCGGTTTCTTCGCGGAAGGTGGCGGATCGGGATATCGCCCTGACCCGGATGCGCGACGAGGGGGTTCGGCTGTGCTCAGTGGAAATGGCTCTATTCGAACTCATGCGCACGGCGGCACATCCGGCCTTCAGGGATGTTCTGAAGATCATCCGCTGAACCGGCATCACCGCATCACCGCACCTACTACGAAATAAGGTGGCACCGTGGCGTGCTTCCTGACATAATCCTCACCCTGTTTCACGGTATGGAAAACCTGAGTTAATATGGATTACGCGCAACAAACAGCCCATGGCGAGATCATCATCCTTCCGTCGCTATTGGCGGCGGATTTCGGACATCTGGCCGACGGGGTCAGGAAGGCAGATGATGCCGGGGCCGACGGGGTGCACATTGATATCATGGACGGCCACTTTGTTCCGAATCTCAGCATGGGGCCGGAGGTGGTGGCGATGGCCAACCGCACCACGGAGATTCCTCTCAGTGTTCACCTGATGATGTCGAAGCCGGAGGCTTATCTTGAACGGTTCATACGGGCCGGAGCGGATATCCTGCTGATTCACATCGAGATCGAAGGGGATGTCTCCGGGATGTTGCGCAAGATCCGCCAGATGGGAGCGCGTCCCGGCATTACGCTGAATCCCGATACACCCGCTGAATCGGTGTTCGATGTGCTTCCTGACGCTGACGAGGTCCTATGTATGACGGTTCATCCCGGCTATGGCGGTCAGACGTTCATCGAGTCCGTGGTTCCCAAGATCCGTTCGCTCTGCAACCATATCAGGGCGCAGGGGCTGGCGGTGGATATCAGTGTGGATGGCGGGATCGACTTGCAGACCGTGCGCGGGGCTGCCGCCGCAGGAGCCAATGTTTTTGTGGCGGGAACCTCGCTGTACCGGTCGGTCAACATGTCTGAAAGCGTGGCGGCGATGCGTTCCACGGCTGCCCAGTTATTCGATTCAATGAAAGAGTGAGTTCGCGATTATGCATCGTCAAGACCAGCCCGATCTAAGAACCCTTAGCCATATCCGCAACTTCTGCATCATTGCCCACATTGATCACGGCAAGTCAACCCTCGCCGACCGCCTGCTGCAATTGACGGGAACCATTGCGGATCGTGCCATGCGTGATCAGGTTCTTGACAGCATGGATCTGGAACAGGAGCGCGGCATTACCATCAAGAGTCATCCCGTGACCATGAAGTACACGGCTCGCGACGGCATCGAATATGAACTGAACCTGATCGACACACCCGGACATGTTGATTTCACCTATGAAGTCTCCCGCAGCATGATGGCTTGCGAAGGGGCCATCCTGGTGGTGGACGCGGCGCAGGGGGTCGAGGCCCAGACGGTGGCCAATACCTATCTGGCCATCGAGAACAACCTCGAGATCATGCCGGTGATCAACAAGGTCGACCTGCCCGGCGCCGAACCGGAACTGG
>CAYOQM010000054.1:831-13878 GCA_964406065.1 uncultured Verrucomicrobiota bacterium | reverse complement strand
CACGATGGAACGCGGATTGGATCCCGCCGTGCGCTGCTCGATGGAAATCGCCGGCGAGAGTCCCTCCACATAATCCACATCGGGCTTCTGCATCTGGTCGAGAAACTGGCGAACATAGGCCGACAGGCTTTCGACATAGCGCCGCTGGCCCTCGGCGAAAAGCGTATCGAACGCCAGCGAGGACTTGCCCGAGCCGCTCAGTCCCGTGATCACCGTCAGGCTGTTGCGCGGAATCCGGACGGTGATATTCTGCAGGTTATGCTCGCGCGCCCCTGCGATGATGATGTGATCGCGGCTCATAAGGGCATCCAGAATACGCATTACCCGACCACGCGTCGAGACGTGAATTCCCGGACGAAGGGGAACCGGAGCCGAATAGGACATCCCTAAATGCACCCCTCCCTCCTTGACCAGGCAGTAGTTCTTTTTCCCGGGGCGCATCACCAGGACGCGGCCGTCGACCAGCATGTCGCCGGTGATTTTCCCCGCGGGATCCGTGATGCGGATATGATTGATGTAGAACCCGCCTTCCGTCACCAGGCGGCGGGCCTCGCCCTTGCTCTTGCACTGTCCGGCCGCCATCGCCACATCCAGGAAGCCGGCATCCCTGACCGAATCAGCAGACATGCCCCGTTCCACGCAAGGCCTACTTCTTCCCGATTTTGATGGCAGCCAGCACATACGCGCGAATATCGGCTGATTGCGCGGGGCTAAGTTTTGCCAGACGGCACATTTCCGGAATGATACGCTCCCATTCTTTAAGGGAGTAGTCCCTTACGGCTTGCGCACTGTGACAGGTCGTGCACCGGGTAAGATAAGTTTTCCGGCCACGCGACAATGCCTCGGCATCGGCAGTTGAATCAAGCATGCCGGGATTGACCGGCGGGGCAATTTCCGTGAGGGCAAGCCCGGCACAGCCCGCAAGCCCCATGATCAGGACTGCCGACAGTCCCCGCCAGACGCCGTGCGCTGAATGACTCTTCAGCCTCTTCAAGGAAGACTTCCCCCTCCATCATGAGTGATAGCAGGCAACTCGTGCCGGAGGATCACCCAGCTACAGTTCGATTCCCAGAATCAATCGAATCACAAAATCAGGACTTTCGTCATCATGCGTCAACTGCACGCTGGGCGTAATCGTCGCAAACCACCTGGGCGTGCGGTACGATGCATTGGGACCCACGTAGAAAACAGGCTTCTCCCATTCCTGCCAATCCGCGCACTCGACCTCATGCTTCAGTTCCGCCCCCACTCGCAGGGACGGCTTAACCCCGTAGCTGACACCAGCAGTTTCTTCCAGCACACCGTTCTGCTCGTCCAGGCCTGAACCCTCCCACTCCGCCTCGACAGCTCCGTTCCAGGCGGCTATCCATCTGCCGATGTTCTTTTGGACAAGGAGCTTGCCCTCAAGCGAGAGCAGCTTATCGCCGCCTTTAACCTCGAGATAGCCTGCCAGCCCCAGCGGATCAACCGTGGGATCGAGCAACCTATAGATCGTTTCCGCGGCGACATTATTCCATCGGACTGAGGTCCCATCCCCTTGACTGCTTTCAGCCTGCCAATCAGAGAGATATAGCGCGACCATCCAGTTGTCAGAGACGCTATACTCCAACTCATGCCTGAATTCAAAACCCTGATAATCGGCGTCCGCCTCCTTGTGGGTGGCCCATGTCACCCACTGCTCAAATTCAAGAGTCCCCTTGGGCGATGTGCCGGCTTCGTATACCCCGGTGAACGCCCTCTCGCCGCCGTGGGTGATTTGCGCCTGCCCCATGACGGCCAACCACCCGCCCAGCACTACGACCTTCCATGGATTCAGCTTCATCGTCCCCGACCTTTCTCTTTCATGGTGTTCATAGCAACCTCCAGACACTCCGTGATACACTTCTCGCACGTCTCCGCGGGAGGCGCCGTCTTCCTGCATGCGCGACCGCCCCCGCGCACCCATTTGGTCCCCGCCCTCGGGCACGCCTCTAGAAACGAAGCCAAACTCAAGAGCCGGTCAACGATGGACTTGGGTATTCCGTGCTCCATACGGCACGCCGCCGCATCGGCTTCAGCCTCATCCACCCCCAGGATGCTCACCAGGAATCTCCTCAGGGCCTCGTGCCGCCAGAGCACTTTCGCCGCCAGAGCACTCCCGTGCGGCGTGAGGGTGATCAGTCCGTACGGTTCATAATTCACCAATCCCAGCCCGCCCAAGGCCTGCAGTGCGCCGGTCACCGATGAGCGGCTCACTCCCAGACGTTGCGAGATATCGCGCGCCCGGGCCACGGAGTGCTCCCTGGCCAGCAGGAGAATTGTCTCCAGATAGTTTTCCAAACTCTCGCTTAGCCGTTCTGTTGAGGCGACCATGGATCTTCCTCCCTAATTGTTTGTCTCGACTAACTTATTACGTCGAGGCGTACTGTGTCAACCAAAATCCGGGCCCAGCAAGACATTGACTCCCGGGAGCGCCGCATATATATGTAAGGAAAAGTCAGCAATAAGGAGCCGCTCAGTGAACAACCACACTACACGCATCATGGGTATCGCCTGGTCCATCCTGTGTCTGGCCGCGCCGTGTTTATGGGCGGGCGCCCCGGCGCGCCCGGGAGCCGGCGGGAAAGCCGCATCGGCGGGAGGCGACACGTGTGCGGAGTGCCACATGAAGCAGTCCCCTGCCCTCGTGATGGAATGGCAGCGGTCGCGCCACGCCGCCAACGGGGTCGGCTGCCTCGATTGTCACGGAGCGAATAAGGAGGACGTCGATGCCTGGCCGCATGAAGGGGCGACCATCTCCACGCTGGTTACTCCCAAGGATTGCGCCCAATGCCACGACGCGGAGGTCACCCAGTTTGAGCGAAGTCATCATGCCCAGGCCGGCGAAATCCTCGCCAGCCTTGACAATGTACTAGCCGAGAAGGCGGCGGGCATGCCGGGGAACAATGCCGACGCGGTCAGCGGATGCCTGCAATGCCACGGCGGCATAGTTAAGTTCCAACGGGATGACAAGGGCGTCATTCTCCGCACTCCAGGCGGCAAGCCCCTGATCGACCCCAACACGTGGCCGAATAGCGGTATCGGGCGGATGAACCCGGACGGCTCGAAGGGATCCTGCCATGCCTGTCATTCCCGTCATTCGTTCGAGGCAAAACTGTCGCGCTCTCCCGAAAACTGCGGCAAGTGCCATATGGGACCTGATCACCCCCAGGCCGAAATCTTCAATGAAAGCAAACACGGCATTGCGTTCCACGCCAACCGGGACAAGATGGCTTTGGACAAGGAGGGCGAGTGGGTGCTGGGCAAGGATTACAGCGCCGCCCCGACCTGCGCCACCTGCCACATCGGCAGCTATAGCACGCCCAACGGCAAGGTGTCCGGCAACAGCCACGATGTCGGCGAACGGATCAGCTGGACCTTGCGTCCCGTGGTCAGCGCCAAGCTCAACCTGGTGCAGTTCGATGACGGATTCAAGGAGGACTACCCTGATTCACGCCCGTTACCCAAGATCGGGGACACCGTTGATACGTCCGAGAAACATGTCGTCAACGATAAACTTGTCAGCAAGACGGTGCCGCGCAAGGTAAAGGCCGTGGTCGTCTGGCAACAGCGGCGCGATGCCATGAAGGGAGTGTGTCTGAATTGCCACAACAACACCTTTGTCGACAACTTTTACAAGCAATTTGACGACCTGGTGGTGCTCTATAACGACAAATTTGCCAAACCGGCCCAGCAGCTCATGAGTGACCTTACGACCGATGGTGCCCTCAACCCGAAGGCACCGTTCGAGCACGACGTGCAATGGATTTTCTACGAACTGTGGCATCACGAGGGCCGGCGTGCACGCCATGGCGCGAGCATGATGGGGCCTGATTACACGCACTGGCATGGCATGTATGAGGTCAGCAAGCATTTCTACGAAAAGTTCCTGCCCGCCGTGATCGAGACCGCCGGGGCGAGGAGTCCTGAATTGAAGAAGAAGTACGAGGAAAAGGTCGCTGTTCTCCTGGCCCAACCCGAGCATGTCTGGCGCAAGGGACTCAAGCCCGAGGAAGCTGACGCCCTCCGCAAGGAATATAAGGCGCGGTACAACCAGTAGTCCGTCGCGCGGACTTGGCGGGAATGTGCTTTCCGCCCCGTTGAGACCGCCCTGCAGCATCGCTGTCCTCGAAGCGCTGCGGACGGGTTGCTAGATCCCCTTGACCAGGCAGTAGTTCTTTTTCCCGGCGCGCATCACCAGGACGCGGCCGTCGACCAGCATGTCGCCGGTGATTTTCCCCGCGGGATCCGTGATGCGGATATTATTGATGTAGAATCCGCCTTCGGTCACCAGGCGGCGGGCCTCGCCCTTGCTCTTGCACAGTCCGGCCGCCATCGCCACGTCCAGGAAGCCGGCATCCCTGACCGAGGCAAGGGGCAGTTCGCGGGAAGGCACATTCGTGAAAATCCGGATCAGGTCATCGGCCTTCATCCCTTCCATCGAACCGCCGAACAGCACCTCGCTTGCTCGCAGGGCCACCTGCAATCCGTCCTGACCATGGATGGTGCGGGTCATTTCCTCGGCCAGCGTCTTCTGGGCCAGCCGCTTCTCCGGCGCCACTGCCATCTCCCGAGCGATCTCCTCGATCTGCGCCAGTGGCAGGAAGGTGAAGATCTTCAGGAAGCGGATGACATCCGCATCCTCCGTCCGTACGAAGAACTGGTAGAAGTCATAGCAGGAGGTTCGGTTCTGGTCCAGATAGACGGCATTGCCGGCGGTCTTGCCGAACTTCTGGCCGCTGCTGTCGCAGATGATGGGGAAGGTCAGGCCGAACGCCTCCCCGCCCCGCTGGCGGCGGATCAGTTCGGTACCGGCCGTGATGTTGCCCCACTGGTCCGAACCGCCGATCTGGATGCGGCAGCCCTCGGTGTCCCACAAGTGCAGGAAATCATAGGCCTGGATCAACTGGTAGCTGAACTCGCAGTAGCTCATGCCGGCCTCGCTCTCCAGCCGGGCGCGGACGCTTTCCTTGCCCAGCATGGTTCCCATTCGGAAATGCTTGCCGACATCGCGCAGGAACTCGATATAGCCGAAGGTCCCCATCCAGTCGTGGTTGTTGACGATCCTGGCCGGCGCGGTCCGGCTGTCGAAATCCAGGAACCGGGACAGGTTTTCCTTCACCCCGACCAGGTTGAGTTCCACTTCCGCGGGGGTCAGCAGGTTGCGTTCGTTGGATTTCCCGGAAGGATCCCCGATCATTCCGGTGGCGCCCCCGGCCACCGCAATCACCTTGTGCCCGGCACGCTGGAAATGCGCGAGGGCCATGATGGTCACGAAGTTGCCGACCTGCAGGCTGTTGGAGGTGGGGTCGAAGCCCGCGTAGACCGCAGTGGGTGATTCAACACATTTCACAATGTCCGGACTGGTTACGTTGTCGAACAGCCCTCGTGCTTTCAATGTATCGATTACATTCGCCATGATGATTCCCCTTCGCCGTCCTGTGATTCAAAAAAAACGAGGCGCCCCGTTGGTGGTCCGGCGCGCCTCATCGCATTGCTGCTCTGACAGGAGGATTACCTATCCTTGCCGCCGGATTTTTCCCCGGGATGCCATTCCTCATCCTTGGCACCAAACGCGGCATCAAAGGCGCCTGCCAGATCAACCAGATCCTCACCCGGGCGCAGCCCTTCGTGCATCTCGTCCTTCACGACAAACTCCTCATCCGACACGCTGGCCGCCTTGATGCTCAGGCCGATCTTGCGATCCACCTGGTCGATCCGGACAATGCGGGCCTGAACCTCCTGGCCGACCTTGAGCACATCCTTGACCTTCTCGACGCGGTCGTCGCTGATCTGCGAGATGTGGACCAGGCCATCGATGCCTTCCTCGATCTCCACAAACGCGCCGAAGGACGCCAGTTTGGTGACCTTGCCCTTGACCATCTGCCCGATCTTGAGGCGGGCCGCGATCGTGGACCACGGATCCTCCTGGGCCTGCTTCAGGCCGAGGCTGATGCGCTGGTTGTCGGGATCGACTTCCAGAACCACGGCGGAAACCTCATCGCCTTTCTTCATGATCTCGGAAGGATGGTTGACCTTGCGGGTCCACGACATGTCGGACACATGGACCATGCCGTCGATGCCTTCCTCCAGCTCCACGAAGGCGCCGTAGGAGGTCAGGTTGCGGACCTTGCCGGACACGCGGGCCCCGATCGGGTAGCGCATACGAACGCCATCCCAGGGATTTTCCTCGGTCTGGCGAATGCCCAGCGCGATCTTCTGTTCTTCCTTGTTGACGTTGAGCACCACGACATCGACTTCCTGGCCGGTGGCCAGAACATCCGAGGCGCGGGCAATGCGCTTGGTCCAGGAAATTTCGGACACATGCACCAGCCCCTCGACACCCTGTTCGATTTCCACGAACGCACCATAAGGCACCAGGTTGACCACTTTTCCGCGCAGGCGGCTGCCCACCGGATACTTGGCCCCGATGTTGTCCCAGGGATTGGCGCTGCGCTGCTTGAGCCCGAGCGAAACGCGTTCCTTCTCCATGTTGACGTCGAGAATCACGACCTCGAGCATCTCGCCCACCTTCACCATCTCGGTCGGGTGGTTGATGCGGCCCCAGCTCATGTCGGTGATGTGCAACAACCCGTCCATCCCGTCGAGATCCACAAAGACCCCGAAGTCGGTGATGTTCTTGATCATGCCCTTGCGGACCTGGCCGACCTTGATCTCGGTCAGCAGCTCGCGTTTACGGTCGCGGCGGCGGTCTTCCATCAGCTCACGGCGCGACAGGACAATATTGCGGCGGTCGTCGTTGATCTTGATAATCTTGAATTCCAGGGTCTTGCCGACCATGGCGTCGGGATCGTGCACCGGGGAGACATCCACCTGCGAACCGGGCAGGAACGACTCAACCCCGCCCACGTCCACAATGAACCCACCCTTGACACGGCTGCGGACATCGCCGTTGACGATGCTGCCTTCCTTATAGGTGACCAGAACTTCATTCCAGCGTTCCTGCTGCTCGGCGCGACTCTTGCTGAGCATGACCATGCCCTCGTCGTCTTCCATGCCTTCGAGCAGGACATTGAACACATCGCCGGGTTTGACAGCGGAAATATCGCCAAATTCACTGGCGTGGATCATTCCCTCGGACTTGTAGCCGATATCCACGAGCACTCCGTCGCCGCGAACTTCCAGGACTTTTCCGGGGACGATTGAACCTTCGGTGAAGGTTTTGAGGGTTTCCTCGTACATCCGAGACATCTGGGCCCTTTCGGTGTCTTCGACCACCGCCGGCACAGCGCTCTTCTTTTGCTTTGTAGCCATACTATACTTATGTTGTTGTTATTACCTCAGTTACACGGGTTTGCGGACCCAGGGACACCCCTGAAATACCCCGCCACCCACCGACCAAGAAACGGGGAATATCTCGAAAAACCCCTTGCGGCGCAAGCCTATAATACAAGTTTTCAAGGGGTTTGCGTTTACTCCCTAATTTTCAGGCTCGGCCACCTGCTTAACGATCGTACCGGCCGTAGCGCTGGATGGCGGCCATCAGCAGGCGCATCCCTGTCAGGCGGCTCCCGTTGTTGACTGAGCCGGCCGTGCCGAATTTCAAACCGCGCCCCTCCCGTGCCTGTTCGAAATCGCGCAGGAATTCGGCCACCATGTTGGCCTCTTCATTCCGGCTCAAGGTGAACGGCGCCATCTGGCCGTCGATCACGGCATGCGGACAGTGTTCCCGGATTTCAGTCACCGTCAGCGTCGGCCCGAAATTGGTGCCGGTCAGGTCCAGTTCGCGGATCAGCGGCAATAAATGCCCCATGGCGGAATCGCTATGCTGGAACCGCTTGTCCCCGGGAGCCGGCGAGAAGTTTTTGAAAACGGCCCGGTGAATGGGCATGGCAAAAAAGTCATACATCTCCGCATTGAACAGGGCGCAGTTGTCGTCATACCATTCCCAGCCGCGGGGCATGGCGGCTGGATCGTGCCCGCCCTCCGCCTCGATGACACGCACCCGTTCAACAATGGCGCGCCCCAGCACATCGCTGAAACGCCGCATCAGCGCCGGATCATCATAGTAAAGCATGAGCAGGTTTTCGGAGCCGAACACGGAGCAGGCGAACGTGCAGGGACCCCGTTGCCCGTGCCACACCCAGATCTTGCGGCCGAGCGCCTTCTGGCGCTTCTTTTCCTCCTCCCAGTTTTCGGGAAACAGGAAGTCGCGCAGATTCCCAAGCCGGGCTTCGACACGGTCAAGCAAGGCCGACAGTTCAGCAGGCGTGTTCGCGGACTGTTGCAGCCACCATGACCCCGTCGCTCCGCCTTCCCATACATTCTTGGCTTCAAAAATGTCGTTCAACTCCTTGATCTTCGGCCAGGGATGGGTCTTGTCGGAAGGGGTTTCGTTGAGCAAACGGCAGCCGACAATCTTTTCGGACAGGTCATTGTAGCGCCGGCTCAGATCCAACGCCCAGGCCTCATCCCCATGGAGGAACCGCCACATGTCCTGCGGGATGCCCAGCTCATCAAAAACGCACTCGCCGCTCCAAAGGGCCCCGATGGGAACCTGCGGAATATCCGCACCGAAGGGATCACGGCGCGCGCGCTCCTGATCCGTCCAGAACTGAGCCAGATCCACCGGCGCCAAACCGCCATTCGCCGCCGTATCCGCCAGCAGAACATCCACTTTCCTGCGTTGCTCAACCGTCGCCTGTTCGTATGCTCCCATGAGGGTCTCCTGTTAAAGTGGAACGAAGCCTAGCATGTCTTAAACATGTCTGTTGATAGATTCCTGCTGTCGATATATGATTCTGACATGTCATTTCATGATCACCGCTCAAAAGAAGCCAGCTTTACCCCCACGTCCAGAAGCCTGCCCGCGCCGGTGTTCCTCAGTTACCCCGATGCGGGCCCGTTCCAACTTAAGGATCTGGCGCTATTCCAGCGCCAGACTGGCCCGACTCGCTACCAGGAGCACCGGCATGATGTCTATCATCTCGTCATCTTCACCCAGGGCCGGAACGCCTTTCTCCTGAAGGGGCGCAACACGCCCTCCTCGCGGGGGCTCTGCGTCTTCTGCGCCCCGGACGAGGCGCACTGCTTCAACCCCCGGAAGGCGGGAATGACGGAATACCATGCCATCACCTTTTCCTACCCCAACCTGAAGAACCCGCCCGCCTGGTCCGACCTCATCAAGCATTACACGGGACTTGCCGTGGGCACGGTGCCGGCGCTGACCCAACTGCCCGAGGACGCCTTCCTTCAGATGGCGCCGATCCTCTCAACCCTCCGCCAGGCCCTTCCCGCCAACACGGCCGTCACCTCTTTGCAACTTCATCTCGGCATCCTGCAACTGGTGGCCACTGTGGCCGACATCTTGAGAAAGCAGGAGGAGGGGCGTCTTGGACATGCCGCATCCCTGCCGGAAGCCCTGGCCCGCGAGTATCTGGACGCCCATTTTGCGGACGGCTCAACCCTGGCTGACGTGGCGGCGGAAACCGGGGTGAGCACGGCGCATCTGGGCCGGATCTTCAAGCGCGCCTTCGGCGTGTCGCCGGGACGATACCGGGACGGCTTGCGAATGGAAGCTGCCTGCAATCTCCTGCGGCATAGCGGGCTTCTCGTCAAGGAGATCGCCGGACGGCTCGGCTATCCCGATGCGGCTACATTCTCCAAAGCCTTCCAGCGCCAGCACCACTGCTCTCCCGCCGCCTTCCGCGACCACAAGACCTCGAAAAATCTCCCACCCACTGATGTTCGGGCCCCTCTCTGAGCTTTGGCCATGACTTTGGTAGGGCCGGGGTGCGGGGAGGAAAGGAAGGAATTCAGGAGCCAGAATGGGAGGGGAGTTGGAATGGTTAATGGGGGATGGTTGATGGGAAGTGCTTCGCTCCTCTGCTGGGGCCGGGGTGCCCTCACCCCGGTGGAGTCAAGAGGCGGGACGGGGCGTCCCGGCTCCAGAACGCCGAAGTCACCCAAACTCAGAGATGCGCCCCTGACTGATGTGCATCCTGCCACGATTAGATTTGATTTCACAGGGATTTGTCCTATCCTGTCCACAGCATAATCGAGAGGAACGAGCCGTGAAGAAGAAAACCATGAAGACTGTCAAACCGTCCGCCACGAGCAAGGTCAAGCCCCCGGCCAGGAAGACCGCCGTCAAGCCCGTGACCAAAGCCGGAACCCGGAGCACTCCCAAAACCGCCAAGACCGAGTCAACGGCCGTCGCCGCCGTAGAGTCCCTGCGCCAGGAAATCACCGCCCTGCGGTCTCAACTGGCCAAACACCTGTCGCCCGTCACCACGGGAACCCTCGAGGAAGTCGACGCCCTGCGCCGGGTGCTCAACGACCTGATGGAAGCCCGACTGAACGATGTCATCCGCGAAGTGGTGAACATCCGTAATACCGCCGCCTCGACCGGTGCCGCCGCCCGGCATATCACGGAACAGATGGACACGCTGCTGGCCGACCTGGGCGCCCAGAAGTTCGAGGCCGAACGCCTGGAACACGTCGACCCCCTGATCCACACCGTCACCCGCGAAACCCATGACGCCCGCCTGCCCGACGGCGTGGTCACCGAGACCATCCGCCCGGGGTTCCATACCGGACACGGTATCGTGGTCGCCAAGGCGCTTGTGGCCGTCAACCGGAGGGCTTGACCATGGCATGCCTCGGCATTGACTATGGCACCACCAACACCGTGGTCGTCTGTTCCGACCGCGGGCGCTATCCCCTGGTGCCGCACAACACCGACACCGCCATCGGCCGGGTGGCCCGCGACGTGTTTCCCTCGCTGTTCGTCTTCGACACCGCCACCGCCACCCTCCGCTTCGGGGCCGGGGCGGAACGATCCCTGGCCGAACCCGGCGCCGACCGGCGCTACATCCCCATCCGCTCCATCAAGCGCCTGTTCCGCGATTATGTGGACGGCATGCGCATTGCCTGTGATTCCATTCCCGGTGGACTGGACCTGCGCGACACCTTCGGGCAGTTTGTGCGGGCGGCCTATGATTCGGTACAGACCTCCGGCGTGGTGAATCCCGGCGAACTCCTGGAGGCCGTCCTCACCTGGCCGGCCAACGCCAACGGCGCCCAGCGTTATTTTACCCGCCAAGCCTTCAAGAAGGCCGGATTCACCATCACCGGTACCCTGAACGAGCCCTCTTCCGCCGCCATTGAACTGGCCGACAGGCTCGTGCATGGCAATCGTGCCAAGGCCCGGCAGCTCAGGATGACCGTGGCCGTGTTCGACCTCGGCGGCGGGACCTTCGACGCCTCGGTCGTCAGGATCAATGCCACGGACTACACCGTGCTGGGTTCCGCAGGCATCGAGAACCTGGGCGGCGATGATTTCGACGAGGCCCTGTCCGGGATGTTCTGCGAAAAGCTCGGAGTCGAATTCGCGGCCCTCTCCCCGTTCCACCGCACCCTCCTGCTCATGCAGGCCTGCCGCGAAAAGGAGCGCATGAGTTCAGGCCAGTCACGAAACCTGACCCTCGATCCCGAGGAAATCGGCCTGCCGGGTTCGCCCGTGAAAGTGACCACGGCCGCCTTCGAGAAACGCCTCGCCGACCTGATTGAACCGGCAGTGGAAAAACTGGCCGAGGTTGTGAAAGGCGTGGAACCCGGCGAACTGGAGACCATCTACCTGGTCGGCGGCTCATCCCGGCTCCCCGTGGTCAGCAAACTGATTACCCGCCGCTTCCCGAAGATCAAGCTCTTCACAACGGACAAACCTTTCAGCGCCACCGCCATGGGCGCGGCGATTCACAGCGCCGAGGCCGTCCGTGTGCACGAGGTGTTTGCCCGCCATTTCGGGGTCATCCGGCTGGCCGATCACGGGACACGCGAGGTCTTCGCCCCGGTCTTTCAGGCGGGACTGCGCCTGCCGGCGGCGGGCGAGCCCCCGATTTCGATCCCTGTGCGCTACCGGCCGATCCACAACATCGGGCGGTTGCGTTACCTCGAATGCACCGCCGTCGATGCGGCAGGAAAACCTTCGGAGGGATTACGCGGCTGGTCGGAAATCCTGTTCCCCTATGACCCAGGCCTGGCTTTGAACCGGGATCTGACCAGTCACCCTATCATCATGTGCGACACTCCGGCCGGGGACACGGTGGAAACCTATCTGTGCGACCACGACGGGATCATCTCCGTGCAGATTACCCGCGGCGACGGACAGTCCCGCACGTTTGAGGTCTTCAGGACATAACCGGAACAGGAACGCATGCCACCCAGAAAACGCAACCAGGAAGTCGGGGCCGGACTTCCCGTGGTCAGGCAGGATCCTTTTCTGAAGCCTTTCGAGGGTGTTATCCGGCGCAGAATGGACCTGGTTCAGGCCACGGAGACCCGTCTTACCGGCGGGACAATGCCGTTGCAGGATTTCGCCGCCGGCCATGAGTATTTCGGCCTTCACCGCGAACCGGACGGCCAGTGGGTCCTCCGGGAATGGGCGCCGAACGCCTGCTCCATCGCCCTGATCGGGGATTTCAACGGGTGGAAACCTGCGGACGGGTATTACTTCCGGCGACAGGGCGCCAATGGCGTATGGGAACTTCGGCTTCCCGCGGAGCGGATGAAGCACCGCGACCTCTTCAAGCTGCTGGTCGCCTGGCCGGGGGGCAGCGGCGAACGCCTCCCCGCCTATGTGCGCCGGGCTGTCCAGGATGACCACACCAAGATCTTCAGCGCCCAGGTCTGGTCCCCCGACCAGCCTTACGCCTGGAAGCATGGAGACTTCCCGCGCCGGGCCGAGGCGCCGCGCATCTATGAGGCGCATGTGGGGATGGCCCAGAACGAGCCCCGCGTCGGCTCGTACCGCGAGTTCGAGGAGACCGTCCTGCCACGCATCGTCGACGCTGGCTACAACACCCTGCAATTGATGGCCATCCAGGAACACCCCTACTACGGCTCCTTCGGATACCATGTGAGTAACTTCTTTGCCGCCTCCTCCCGGTTCGGAACCCCTGAGGACCTGAAATCCCTGGTGGATGCGGCCCATGGCGCCGGCCTGGCGGTCATCATGGACCTGGTCCATTCCCACTCGGTGCGCAACGAGGTCGAGGGAATCGGCAG
>CAYOQM010000054.1:0-821 GCA_964406065.1 uncultured Verrucomicrobiota bacterium | reverse complement strand
CTGGGATTCCCGCTGCTTCAACTATTGCAAGACGGAGGTGCTTCACTTCCTGCTCTCCAACTGCCGGTTCTGGCTGGATGAATACCGCTTCGACGGGTACCGCTTCGATGGCGTCACCAGCATGCTCTACCATGACCACGGGCTCGGCAAGGCTTTCACCTCCTACGAGGATTACTTCGGCTCGAACGTGGACGAGGATGCCGCGGCCTATCTGGCGCTCGCCAACCGGGTCATCCATGCCGTGCGCCCCGATGCCATGACCGTGGCGGAGGACATGAGTGGCATGCCCGGCCTCGGCGCGGCGCCCGACGCGGGCGGGATCGGTTTCGACTACCGCCTCGCCATGGGCGTTCCAGATTACTGGATCAAGCTCATCAAGGAGGTCCCCGACGAGCACTGGAACGTGGGCAGCCTCTGCCACGAGCTCACCAACCGCAGGCAGGATGAAAAAACCATCTCCTATGCCGAATCCCATGACCAGGCGCTGGTCGGGGACAAGACCCTGATCTTCCGTCTCATCGATGCCGACATGTATACCTCGATGAGCGTGTTCGGCAGCAACCTGCGGGTGGACCGCGGCATCGCCCTGCACAAGATGATCCGCCTCATCACCCTCGCCACCGCCGGACACGGCTATCTCAATTTCATGGGCAACGAGTTCGGGCATCCCGAATGGATCGACTTCCCGCGCGAGGGGAACGACTGGAGCTATCACTACGCCCGCCGGCAGTGGCACCTGCGCGACGACACCAACCTGCGCTACCGCCTCCTCGCCGAATTCGACAAAGCCATGATGAACCTCTGCCGGACCTTCCGCCTCC
>CAYOQM010000053.1:4447-13918 GCA_964406065.1 uncultured Verrucomicrobiota bacterium | reverse complement strand
ATATCTGGATACAGTGTCCATCATGCAAAGCCCACATTTACAAGGATGAGTGGGAGAAGAATCTCAAAGTCTGCGACCGTTGCAGCTTTCATGAGCGTCTGACCTGGAAAGAGCGTGTGGATGTATTGCTGGACGAGGGAACGTTTCAGGAACTGAGCACCAAGGTCAGCTGGAACGACCCATTAAAGTTTTCGGACGCCAAGGGCCCCTACTGTGAAAAGGCCTCTGAGACCTGTGAGAAAACAGGGATGAAGGAGTCGGTGGTCACGGGAAGCGGTAAGATCAAGGGGTTGAAGATAGCCGTGGCAATCATGGATTTCCGATTCCTGGGCGGCAGTCTGGCCAGCGGAACCGGCGAGAAGATCCTCCAAGCGGCCATGTTTGCCGTCAAGCACAAGCTCCCCTATATCATCATCTCCGCCTCCGGAGGAGCCCGCATGCATGAAGGCATTGTCTCGCTGATGCAAATGCCCAAGACCTGTGCCGCGCTGGCCCAGCTCCGGGAGGCCAACCTCCCCTACATCTCCATCATGACCGATCCCACCACAGGCGGTGTGTCGGCCAGTTTCGCCATGGTGGGCGACATTCATATCGCCGAGCCGCGCGCCCTGATCGGGTTTGCCGGCCGGCGTGTGATCGAGGAGACCATCAAGCAGAAGCTGCCGGACGACTTCCAAACGGCGGAATACCTGGTTGATCACGGGTTTGTCGACATGATCGTCCACCGCAAGGACATGAAGGACATGCTCTTCAACATTCTGAAGTATGCCGGCTGCCACTGAGGGCGCCACCGTAGCGCCGTCAACCGCGATTCAAATCTTCAACGCAGGGAGCAACGATGAGTCTGGACTTTGAAATAGACGTAGCCGATATAGAGGCGAAAATTGAAGAATTCAAGTCTAAGAACCCCGAACCGACAGGAGAGCTGGTCAAGCAGCTCAACCGGCTGGAACTGGAACGGGGCGATAGGCTCAAGGATATCTACGCCAACCTCACCCCATGGCAGACCGTACAGGTGGCGCGCCACCCGGAACGCCCCTTGATCCGCGATTTCATCAAGGGATTATGCTCCGAGTTCATCGAACTCCACGGCGACCGCCTGTTCGGCGACGACCATGGCATGATCGGTGGTTTCGCCATGATCGACGATTGCCGGGTTATGGTTATCGGGCACCAGAAGGGAAAGAATCTCGACGAGAAGATCAAGTGCAACTTCGGGCAGGCCTGCCCCGAGGGCTACCGCAAGGCACTGCGCCTGATGAAGCTGGCCGAGAAGTTCGGCATTCCCGTCGTGACTTTTATCGATACGCCCGGGGCATTTCCCGGCCGCGACGCGGAAGAGCGCGGGCAGGCAGAGGCAATTGCCCGCAACCTTCTTGAGATGGCAGCACTGAAGACTCCTGTGGTGGCCGTGGTCACCGGCGAGGGTGGCAGCGGCGGCGCCATCGGGATCGGCGTCGGGGACGTGGTTCTGATGCTCTCGAACGCCGTCTATTCGGTGATTTCCCCGGAAGGCTGCGCCTCCATCCTCTGGCGAGACGGATCCAAGGCTGCGGAGGCCGCCAATGCGCTGAAGATCACGGCGAAATCGCTCCTCCAGCTGAAAATCATAGATGAGATCGTGCCCGAGCCCGTGGGCGGCGCCCATCGAGACTATCCCGGCACCATGAAGGCGGTCAAGAAGGTCATCCTCAGGCATCTGAGCTCACTGAAGAAGATCTCGCCCAAGAAGCTGGCCGTGAAACGGTTTGAGAAATTCGCCGCCATGGGTAGATTCAAATAACACTTTAGAAAGGACAGGTTATGGCAAAGAAAAAGACGATCGGAACACAGGACATTGTTCGCGACAGCATCAACCATATCCCGCTGCGCATCACCGACACCACGCTCCGCGACGCACACCAGTCGCTCTGGGCCACGCGCATGCGTACCGCGGACATCATGAAGATCATCGATGTCATCGACAATGTCGGCTACTACTCGCTGGAAGTGTGGGGTGGCGCCACATTCGATGTTTGCCTGCGTTTCCTTCGGGAGGACCCCTGGGATCGACTACGCCAGATTAAGTCAAAGGCCAAGAAGACTCCTCTGCAGATGTTGCTGCGTGGGCAGAACATCCTGGGCTACAAGAACTACCCGGATGACGTGGTGGAGCGCTTCATCGCCCTCGCCATCGAGAACGGCATCGACATTTTCCGCATCTTTGACGCGCTGAACGATACCCGCAACCTCGAGCAGGCGGTCAAGTGCGTCAAGAAGTACGGAGGCCACGCCCAAGGAACAATCAGCTATACGGTCAGCCCGGTTCATACGGTGGCTGAATACGTCCGCGTCGCCAAGGAACAGATCGAGATGGGCATCGACTCACTCTGCATCAAGGATATGGCCGGCATCCTGAGCCCGATCGCGGCGGAGCGGCTGGTATCGGCCCTTGTGCGTGAGACGAAGATCCCAATTCAGGTTCATTCACATGCCACCAGCGGCATGGCTTCCTCAACCTATGTTGAAGCCGTACGTGCCGGCGCTGGCGCCATCGACTGTGCCATATCCCCTATGGCCGGGTTCTCCTCGCAGCCGCCGGTAGAAACCATGCTGGCGATCTTTGCCGAGACCCACTACAACGCAAACCTCGATCAGGACGCGTTACGCCAGGTCTGCAAATTCTTCCTCGATCTCGCCCCTCAGCGCCAGCTGAACGCACATCAGGCAGACAATATCATCGATCCCGAAGTGCTCTTGCACCATATCCCGGGCGGAATGATCTCGAACCTGCGAGGCCAGCTTGCACAGCAGGGTGCGCTGGACAAGATCGACCAGGTGTTCGAGGAGCTCCCGCGCGTCCGCGCCGACCTCGGATTCCCGCCACTAGTCACCCCTACGAGCCAGATTATCGGCATCCAGGCCGTGATGAACATTATCTCCGGCGACCGCTACTCTCTGGTTTCCCAGGAAGTGAAGGATTACGCCAAAGGCCTGTATGGCAGGTCTCCCGCCCCGATGGACAAGGCGATCCAGAAGAAGATCCTCGGCTCCGAGAAACCAATCTCAGGCCGGCCGGCGGACCTGCTGAAGCCCATGCTTCCAGACGCCACCGAGGGGATTGACCCGAAACTAATCAAGAAGGAGGAGGATATTATATCCTACTGCCTGTTCCCGGAAGTTGCGCTCGACTACTTCAAGTGGCGCGCTACCCCCCCCGAACAGCGTCCCGCCATACCGGCGGACGTGGAACTCAAAAAACAGCAGGACGCCGGCAAGCCGGCGGAAGCCACGGCAAAGGCGTCCATTCCCTTCCTGGCCGCTTCAGATTATGACTCAATCAACCAGTTGATTGACAAAGTAAGCACCCTGAATTTCTCGCAGGTCACCATTCAGCACGGTGGCAGCACTATCAGCATCAACGCACATGGCGTAACAACCGCGCCCATGTCTGCCTCCCCCTCGGGAACTCCCTCGGCGGCGCCAACCTCGATCACCCCGTCTGCTGCCCCCGCACCCACGGCGAAACTGCCCCCCCCCGTCCCGGCGGGACCGAGTATCAATGCCCCCCTGAACGGGACTTTCTACAGCTCCCCCGGTCCCGGAAAGCCGGAGTTCGCTAAGGATGGCGATGAAGTCGCAGAAGGCGCTACGGTATGCATCGTCGAGGCCATGAAGCTGTTCAATCCGATCAAGGCCCCCTACAAATGCAAGATCGTGAAGATTCTGCTGGAGCATGGCAAGCCCGTCAAGAAAGACGAGCCCATGATCAGCATCCTGAAGTTGTAAGAGGACACTCCCCACATGAGCACCGGACTGTTTGAGATCGGCGCCGATGGCGTGGATGTCGGGAAAATCATGACAGATGTCTGTGAAACCGCAGCCGCAAAGATGCAGTCAGGCGCTTATGCCGGAGCTCAACTGGCCCGGGCTGAGCGCTTCAATCTTGTCAACCTGAAGAAGGACGAGAACTTTTTCGATTTCTACATGGACAGCCTCAGGGAGGCGGTCTCGGTGGATGTCAACGATTTTGAAATCCGCGAACGGCGGGCTTTTCTCGCTCCGCTCCTCGTGAGTTTCAAGAAGACGCTCTGGAGCCTTCTCAAGTTCTACACCTACCGCCTATGGTCGCAGCAGAATCAGGTAAATGGTTTGCTGCTCTCCGCCACCGAGGAGCTCGACCGGAAGTACCGCGACCGCATCAAGGCGCTTGAAGCCCGCCTTGCCAAGATGGAATCCAAGCTTCCCCTGGGCTGATGGCCTCCCCACCCCGCATAGCCTTTGTTTCCCCGAGGTTCTCAGAGGGGGCCACGGTTGGTGGAGCCGAAACCCTTTTTCGCAGACTTGCCGAGCAATTGGTGACCGCCGGATGGGAAGTCGACTACCTCACCACCTGCGCCCGCAACCACTTCACCTGGGAGAACGAGATTCCCTCAGGTATCCAGACCATCGCGGGCATCCGGGTCCACTACTTCCCGGTTGATAAAAACCGCGATCTGGCCGCCTTTCACGGCATCCAGAACCGCATCAGCCACTCGGCGGAAGTCACACTGGAAGAGGAATTGCTCTGGCATCGCAACAATGTCAACAGCCAGGCCTTGTACGAACACCTCCGAGCTGAGGGCGGACGGTATGACCGCATCGTCATGGGGCCCTATCTCTTTGCTCTGATCTTTTTCGCTAGTCAAATCCATCCGGAAAAAACACTGCTCATCCCCTGCCTGCATGACGAATGCTTTGCCTACCTCAGAACGGTGGAAACCATGTTTCGTTCTGTATCGGGCTGGATTTTCAACGCCGAACCAGAGCGCGACCTGGCTGCTCACCTCTACAGGCTTGACACATCGCACTCGCACGTCGTGGGTATGGGCCTAGATGACTTCAAGGCTGACGGAGAGTCCTTCCGCAAACGAAAGGGTCTCACCGCGCCCTACCTGATATACTCGGGCAGGCGCGAACCACTCAAGGGCACGCCCCTGCTGCTGGACTATCTTGACCTCTTCCGTGAACGCTCCGGCCTGGACATCAAGCTGGTGCTCACCGGCAGTGGCCCCTACGATCCGCCGACCAGGCTCACCCCGCACGTCTACGACCTCGGGTTCGTGTCAGAGCAGGAGAAGCGCGATGCCATGGCGGGAGCCCTTGCGTTCTGCCATCCCTCCGTAAACGAAAGTTTCAGTATCGTCATCCTTGAGTCCTGGCTGGCAGGGACACCTGTCCTGGTGCATGCCGCGGGGGAAGTACTGCCGTTCCACTGCCGCAAATCAAATGGCGGGCTATGGTTCCGCAACTACCCGGAATTCGAGGAATCGCTTATGCTGCTGTTCTCCAAACCCGAACTGCGTTCAGCCATGGGACAAGCCGGCAGACACTATGTGAGGGAAAGTTACTCATGGCCTGTGGTTCGCGCCCGGCTCCTTGCCGCCCTTGCGTAAGCACCCCTCCGCTTGCTCCTTGGAATGCATCGCGGTCTTGACGTGAATTATTTTATTATATAGTTAGTCTTTATGACAACGATGACTCATGCCTCTGAACGTGATCTGGAGGCCCACCTCCGGAAGCACTTCGGCTTTTCAGCCTTTCACCCAGGCCAGCGTCAGCCTATCGAGGCCGTTCTGGCGGGCGCAGATGTCATCGTTGTTATGCCTACCGGTTCAGGCAAATCCGTCTGCTTCCAGCTTCCGGCCATGATGCTGGACGGAATCACGCTGGTGGTATCGCCTCTCATCTCGCTGATGAAGGACCAGGTAGATGGCCTGACCGAGGGTGGCCTTCCCGCCACGGCGATCCACTCCATGCTGACGGCGGAGGAAGTGTCAGAACGTATCGCCAACTTAAGGCGCGGGCATACGCGCCTGGTGTATGTGGCACCTGAACGGTTCCGCAGTAAAGGATTCCAGAACCTGCTGGCAGACCTGAATGTCGCCATGGTGGCGATAGACGAGGCTCACTGCGTGAGCCAGTGGGGTCACGATTTTCGTCCTGATTACCTGCGCCTCGGCAGTCTCATCCAGTCCTTGCCCCGCGCTCGTGTCATGGCCCTGACGGCAACCGCAACGCCTGACGTAAGGGCTGATATCGCCAAGCAGCTCGGGCTCGGCACTCAGGGGAGGATCCCCCCTCAAGTCTTTGTCAGCGGCTTTCGCCGGTATAACCTGCGGCTGATGGTTAGCCATGTCTCCACACACTCCGAAAAGATGGGCCGGATCGCAGAAATCCATGCCACCCATCCGACCGGAATCGTCTACTGCAGTACTCGCAAACAGGTGGAGCGGGTAGGGTCGATGCTCGGCGATATGAAGATCAAACACACCATCTACCATGCCGGTTTGACCGACCTGCAGCGGCAAAAGGCCCAGGACCTGTTCATGAGTGGCACCGTCCCGGTTGTAGTGGCTACAAACGCTTTTGGCATGGGCGTCGATCGCTCGGACCTCCGCTTTGTTATTCATTGGGATGTTCCAGGCAGTATAGAGGCCTACTACCAGGAAATCGGCCGTGCCGGGCGTGATGGACTCTCCTCCCACTGCGAGCTTCTATACAACTACGCCGATGTCCGGACTCAGGAGTTCTTCCTCGATGGCTCGAACCCTTACCCCTCGGTTGTGACGAGCCTGTGGACTGAAGTGCGCGGCCGCCTGCAAGCCGGACCCCAGACCTGCTCGCTCGAGGAATGGGGAGAGCAGATCAGCTCAACGGATAATAAGATCACCGTGCACACCTGCATGGGACTCTACGAGCGTTGCGGTCTGATCGAGCGCGAGATCAAGGCGGGCTCACGATGCTATACAACCTCACTGGTTCCCGGCGCGAACCTGAAACGCCTGCAAGACCAGCTCCCCGCCCTGAAAGAAAAACGCGGTCGCGACCTAAGGAAACTCGACTTGATGCTGCGCTACACCAACACAAACCAATGCCGGCACGCCTTCATTCTTGAGTATTTCGGAGACCCGGATGGGATCAAAGGCAGTTGTGGCTGTTGTGATCATTGCGGTTTTGATGAATCGGTCAAGCCGCGCTCTCCCACCGAGGAAGAATGGACCGTCATCCAGAAGCTACTCAGCTGCGTGGGCCGACTTGACGGACGGTTTGGAAAAAGCACACTTCTCGCCGTGGCGTCCGGATCACAGTCGAAGGATATCCTGGAGCGGAACCTGAACCAACTACCTCTGCATGGGATCCTGGCGGGAACGCCGTTCGATTACTTGAAGGATCTTTTTGATGGACTGGTGTGCACGGGGGCCATAGCCCTGACGTCGGACCAGTATGCCATCGCCAGCCTCACCACGAAGGGACGTAACATTGCCTGGCGACGGGAGACAATCCTCCTGAAATGGCCAGCTCAGAAACGGAAACCTGCCAAGCCAGGGGCACGTCATCATACCCCCGCCTCCCATGTCAAACGCGTCAAGCAGGACGTGCTGGAGAATCTCGAGCGCGTATTGTCGGCAACCGAGGACGCGCTATTTGAGAATCTAAAGGAATGGCGTACGCGCGAAGCATCGCACCAGGGCATCCCCCCTTACCTCATCTTCAGCAACAAGACTCTCAAGGCCATGGCAATTCTGAGACCAGCCTCTCTCTCGCAACTTGAAAAGGTACCCGGTATAGGACCCGCGAAGCTTGAGGAGTACGGTGCTGATCTGTTAAGATTATTGGAAAGGGCCTGATCGAGGGCCAGAAGAAGGAGTTCCCATGCTTTCGTTTCACCTGCTGGCAGAGAGTAATTTTTTCAAGGATCTATCTCCGGCTACCCTGAAGGCGCTGGCGGCCATCGCCACCCTGCGCCCACTGGCCAAACGCGAGACACTGTTTCACGAAGGACAGCCTGGGGAGGCCATCTACCTGCTTAGGCGTGGCGCCATCCAGCTGCATAAGGCAACCCCCGACGGCAGCGAGGTCGTCATCAAGGTCGTCCAGCCCAGTGAAGTATTTGCCGAGGTCGTCCTCTTTGAACGAGAGACCTACCCAGTGACCGCGAAGGCACTCGCGGCCGGCGACGTGATTGCCTTTCCCCGAGCCGAGGTGCACCTTCTTTTAAATACGATGTCATTCCGCAATGATTTCATCGCCATGTTGATGCGCAAGCAGCGTTACCTGGCCGAGCGCATCGTACAGCAGCAGGCTCATGACGTCGAAGGGCGCCTCCTGTGGTTCCTCAAGGAGCAGTTTGGCGCAAGATGTAGCGTCACCCTTCCTTTTTCAAAGAAGGATCTCGCCGCGGCCATCGGCACCACACCGGAAACTCTTTCTCGGACGCTTTTGAAACTCAAAAAGCAGAAGATCCTGTCATGGTCCGGCAAGACCCTAACGCGCCACACGGCCTAGGCCCGGTCTTATCCGTGCACGCTTTGGAAGGTCAAAGCCCCGCCTGACAGCATCGATACGCTGTCAAAACCGCGCTGTTTCATGATGCGATACGCCAGGTAGCTGCGGAAACCTACTTTACAATAGACTAGGACAGGCTTATCGCGACGCAGGCTCTCCGCCTGTTCACGTAGTTTACCGAGAGGAATATTGACAGCGCCCGGGATGTGCCAGGCGCCGAACTCCTGCGGACCGCGCACATCGACAATCACCCCGGCGTCGGTACGCTCAGGGTAATCTTCGGCATACCAGAGAGCCAGATCGCCCTTCAGGCAGTTTGCCGCGATGAACCCCGCCATATTGACCGGATCCTTTGCTGAACCATAAGGCGGAGCATAGGTCAGCTCCAAGGCCTCAAGGTCATACACCGTCATTCCGGCGCGCAGGGCCGTGGCAAGAACATCCAGCCGCTTATCCACCCCGTCGAATCCCACAATCTGAGCCCCCAGAAGCTTTCCCGTATGCGGATCGAACAGTAGCTTCATATGCATGGGCAAAGAACCCGGGTAGTAACCGGCATGTCCGACTGGATGCAGATAGATTTTACGAAACGGACGGACGGCCTTGATGAGCGCCTTCTCAGAGGCTCCAGTACCGCCCCCCGTCATGTCGAACACCTTGACGATCGCAGAACCCTGCGTAGCTGAATACGTTGACGGACGTCCGGCAAGGTTGTCCCCTACGATCCGTCCTTGCCGGTTCGCAGGACCCGCCAGAGGGATAAGGGAGGCAACCCGAGTCACCAAGTCAGTCACTTCGACAGCATCGCCTGCCGCATAGATATCCGGATCCGAGGTGCACAGGTGTGAATTGACCGCAATCCCGCCACGAGCCCCGATTTCGAGGCCGGCATCACGTGCCAGACTGACATCAGGACGAACCCCGACCGACAGGATAACCAAATCTGCGGCAAGGGATGCCCCGCTCGTCAGTTCAACAACCACCTTTCCGCCGGAATCATGGAACGCGGTGGCGGCAGTGCCGAGATGCAAAAGGACTCCCTTCTCGCGCATATGGGCCTCGATATAGCGGGCCATTTCGAAATCAAGTGGTGGAAAAATCTGAGGCGTCGTCTCAACAAGGTCAACTTGAAGGCCACGGGTCCTTAGGTTTTCCGCCATCTCA
>CAYOQM010000053.1:0-4437 GCA_964406065.1 uncultured Verrucomicrobiota bacterium | reverse complement strand
AGCCGCCGCCAATGACGACGGCGTGCTTCGCTCCGTCATCCACGAGTGCCTTGATGCGGTCCATATCGTCGATATTGCGTAGAGTGAGAATTCCCGGGTGATCAATACCGGGTAGCGGCGGACGGATCGGCGTCGCACCGGGCGCCAGAACCAGCTTGTCATAAGGTTCATCGTATTCCCTCCCGGTGGCGAGCTCGGCCACATGGAGGGTATGGGCTTTCCGGTTGACCGAGCGAACCTCATGCCCGGTACGAACTTCGAGATTAAGTGAGGCTTTCAAGCTCTGGGGCGTCTGCAGCAGAAGATCGTTACGATCCGAGATCACACCTCCGACATGGTAAGGCAGGCCGCAGTTCGCAAAAGAAACATGCTGACCTCGCTCCAGGACAACGATTTCGGCAAATTCATCCAAACGCCTCAACCTTGCCCCCGTCGACATGCCCGCAGCCACTCCGCCTATGATGACACATTTCATATCACTTACACTTTGGTAAGGGCCTGTTTCTTCCTGATACAATCCAATATCGTCAACACGCTGGGATCCATGATGTCGTACCAGACTTCTTTCCCTTTGCGAGACGCCTTCACCAATCCCGCCCTGCGCATCTGGTTCAGGTGGTGAGAAACAAACGCCTGAGGAAGATCGAGTTTTCTCATAATTAAATGGACCGGAGCCTCTTTTTCACGCTGAAGCATGTCAATGATCTTGAGACGACACGGATGAGCAAGTATTCTTAGAGCGCCAGCCATTTTCTCCAGAAGTTCGGCCGACAGTTCAGTGACACAGGGTTCATTAGTTTTCATACGATTACTATATATGTTGTTATTATTATATGTCAATATCCTATTGTTGGTTTACAAGCTTGCCTGCAACCGTAGTGCGGAATAACCTCCTTGACGATTATGAGTGAAAGAATTGATTCCGTGTTATCCAGCCTTTTCCTGGCTTGTATCATCGGAGTGGGCATTATCAGTCCCTGGATGTTCGGGGCATGGGAAACCTGGTGGTTCTGGCCCTTCATGGGATGCCTGTTTGCCGCGGGAGCCTGCTATGCCGCGAGGCTCATGCTGTGCCTTCGGCTTGGATCAAGGCAACTCAACCTCTCGACGCTCGCCTACTCCATGATCGTCTACTGGGCCCCCTTCCTTATCTATGCCATCATCCGGGCAGTACAGGCCGATGTTCGGATGGATGCCGAGCGCAGCTTCCTGCTGCAGTTTAGCCCCGTGCTGCTGGCCATCATGGTCGCGTCCGGTATCAAGGATGATGACCGGCGCCGACTTACATGGCTAATGCTGGCGAACATGACCCTCCTGGCTGTCTACGGCATCGCCAACTACTACTTCGCTGGCAATTCCCATGTACTCTGGATTCCAGGCTTTCCTCAATATCAGGCTGGTTATATGCGGGCCACCGGAACCTATTTCTGTCCCGATCATTTTTCGGGATTTATGGAACTGGTGATGGCGCTTTCGCTGGCGCTGGTTCTTGCGCGGAAAATCCCGGTCTGGTCACGCTGGGCCGGCGGGGCTTTGTTTGGGCTCAGCCTGTGGTCGATCTTACTGACCCGCTCACGGGGTGGCGTTATTGTCGTACTCCTGCTCATCATTACCGCGGTCTGGCTCTGCACACGTTCCTGGATGCCCGCCGCCCGGCGGAAGGTGCGCACCGCGGGAGCCGTCGCCATTTTCATTGCGGCGACCGGCTTTTCCCTGTTCGGCGGCCAGACCCTGCACCGATTCAAAAACTATCCGTGGACCCAGCTTCGGAATGCGGATCGCGTCCTGATGTCGGCCGCAGCCCTCCGTGGCTGGCAGTCCGCCCCGTTCTTCGGGATCGGACCCGGCATGCACCAGAATCTCTGGCCGCATTTCGCCCCCAGTTCCGACGGGGATCGCGTCACAGGCCGCTGGCCAAGTCAGATCAACTTGTCCTTCCACTCTTACGAGGCCCATAACGATTGGGTGCAACTACTGGAGGAGTACGGAGTGATCGGCTTTCTCCTATTTCTCGTCGCAACCGGCTATGCCGCCTTGCGGCTCCTTCGGCGTTGGATGCGATGGGCTGACATCCTATCTGAATCGTCCTCGCCGCCTGATGACATGCACGAATGGCTGATGCCGGGAGCCTTGCTCGCCGGTATTGCCATGGCTATCCATTCCCTTGCGGATTTCAACCTGCAGATGCCCGCAACGACCTGGCAACTGGGGATTCTGGTAGGATTGGCCATCGCCACGGCACGTGCGATGCCTCCAAACATGAAATTCAACCGCAAACGTCACTCTACCCCCTCTTTATTGAATGATTAGTTGGCGGTTGCAACGACCCACATGATATTATCACCTTGTCATGAATATCAGCCATACTGAGCTATCCTGGCGCGAGCAGTTTTTCAGGTCTCCCCTGCCGCTTATGATCAGTGATATCTTCGCCGTAGCATGCGCCTACTATGCCACCCTGCTGCTCCGGTTCTACTGGCCTCATGGCAAAATGGTCTTCGCGTGGATCAACATCACACTCGGATTCCGTGATAGCGCGGAAGTCGGCGTGTTCCTCGAACAGTTCTACTTCCTCAGCGCCCCCCGGATCTTGCTTCTGCTGACCGCCACACTCGTCTTCCTCTATGCCTATTCCAACTTATACGCACGCCGTAGCCTCATCAGGCCGCGGAGCGAAGGGTGGGCCATCGCCGTGGCGAATCTGGCGGCCCTGGGTTTGTTCTATGCCTATTTCTACCTGACCCGGAATGAATTCCATCCCCGCAGCGTCTTCGCCACCCTGCTGACGCTCAACATCTTCACGACCTTGCTGGGCCGGATAGTGATGCGAATGGCCCTGAGGTTATCGCCGATCTCAACCAGTCGCGTCCTCCTGATCGGCGACGGTGCCGAAGCGGACTATATTGACCGCTACATCCGGATAACCCGCGCGGAAGGACTGTCAGTCGTCGCGCGCTTACCGTCCATCCACCCCCTGGTGCCGGAACAGTCACGGTCCACGATCCGGCGCGCGGTGGAGGCACACAATACCCATCTCATCCTGTGCGCCGACACGCATCTGTCCGTAGCGGAAATCATGCAATTACTTGAGTTGGGCGAGTCGCTCGGGCAGGAAGTCAAAATCTTGTCTGATAAGCTCAATGTCCTGATCAACGAAGCGGCCATGCCTTCCGATTATTTCATGGAGCTACCCCTGGTTCATTTTGCAGTCTGCCCCACCGGCACGCTCAAGGCCCGTATCCGGCAGGCTTTTTTCAGGATTCTTGCCGGCCTTGGCCTGGTACTATCCATTCCCCTGATGGCGCTTGTCGCACTGCTCATCAAGGTTACAAGTTCCGGCCCCGTCTTCTTCATGCAGGAGCGGATCGGGATCAACCGCAAACCCTTTGATATGTTCAAGTTCAGGACCATGCACAACTGCGCTGAAGAACTTCAGGCCCAGATCGAGGAATTCAATGATTCCGGGGAGGGACTGTTCAAGATGCGAGAGGATCCGCGGGTCACGGCGATCGGCCGGTTCCTGCGCCGATTTAGTCTGGATGAACTTCCCCAGTTAATCAATGTTGTCAGAGGGGAGATGACCTTGGTGGGGCCGCGTCCCCTGCCCCGTCGCGACTACCAGAACTATTACGAGGAGTGGCACTACAGCAGACACAGCGGACTCCCTGGACTGACCTGTCTCTGGCAGGTGTCAGGGCGCAGCGACATCAGTTTCCACAACATGTGCATTCTGGATGACTACTACCTGCGAAATCAGAGCGCAATGCTAGACCTCAAGATCCTGTTGAGGACGATCCGCGTGGTGCTGTTCGCCAAGGGCGCCTACTGAGGCCGCAAACGAACGATAACGGGATATAACTGCCGAAGGAAATCGGCCAGACTGGCCGACGGATCAATACCATCGCGGCAGGGCATCTGCACCGAGATATAGGCCCAGCGAGACCTCACACCGCGGGCAACATTGTCCCAGGCCATCCAGCCCAGTCGCCTGAAGTGGTCATGGGTTTCATGCCCGCCACCCAAAAACCAATATGCCATATCTAGGCGCATTAGACCCTTACGAGCTGTAACCAGACTTACCACCAACGGAGAACGTCCAGAAATAGCAATCGGTTCAGCGCGAATTGCCATAATGTCAAACCCCTGCGCAGGCAGGCATTGCTGCGGCCTATGGATGCTTCGCTGATCATTACCACTGATGACAATTGTCACAACAGCATCTCCGCCTTGCGGCTTACGGTAGGCTTTACGAACCACCACCGTATCCGCAGGTAGCAGTGTTTGCTCGCCGAGCGATACAAAGTTAAGCGGACCGCCGCAACGCAGGCAAACCCGCGAGGACTCCAGTTCTCCGGACAAATAGGAACGGGCGCAGGACTCGTTCTGGCAGTAGAATACCTCTTGCCCCTGCCAGTCACCAATACACTCAGGAAGGAC
>CAYOQM010000052.1:0-14108 GCA_964406065.1 uncultured Verrucomicrobiota bacterium | reverse complement strand
ACGCCGCGCGAGCGCGGGCACGGGCTGCCTTGCGGCGGCGTTGCTCACTGGGCTTCTCGAAGTACCGATGGGCACGGATCTCCTTCATGATGCCTTCCTTGTCCATGATCTTCTTAAGGCGTCGCATCGCCTTCTCAATCGTCTCGCCGCGTCTAATTTTGACTTGAGCCACGTGTAATGTCACCTTCCCTTCGTGATCCGGAGCCGGTTCATCCGTTCCTTGGATCAAACACAGGGGCAGTCTTTACGCTATTCTTGCGTTCAATTCAAGGAAAAGAACCGGAAAGAATAGAGAAAGATTCAGTTTATATGGGACGGATTCTGTGATAATGGGATGCGCCTGTGTGGAGATACCTGGGTTTATGAAAATTATTTGCGCAACCAATATGCCTTTTGCGTTGGAAGCCTTTACTACATTAGGCGAGGCCCGTGTTCTTGAGGGACGCGCCATTTCTGCAGCGGATGTAAGAGATGTCGATATTCTGGCCTTGCGTTCCACCACTATAGTCAACCGTGCTTTACTGGAGGGAAGCAAGGTCCGTTTTGTGGGGACTGCTACCATCGGAACAGATCACCTTGACGTGGATTATTTCAGTCAGGCTGGAATTCACTGGTGTTTTGCGCCCGGATGTAACGCCAATAGTGTGTCAGAATATGTCGCGGCGGCCCTTCTGACGCTGGGCGAGCGCCATGGTGTCGTTTTGGAAGGAAAAACACTGGGAGTCATCGGGGTTGGTAACGTAGGCAGTCGAGTTGTTGAGAAAGCCCTTGCGCTTGGCATGAGAGTCTTGATGAATGATCCGCCAAGGGAAAGGCTTGCGCGGGATGGAGATAATACAGGATCGGCGAGTTTGCGTCCTGTATCCGGATTTGTTTCGTTGGACCGCCTGCTGGCGGAGGCGGATGTCATCACAGTGCATGTGCCGCTGACAAAAACCGGTCAGGATAAGACCCTGCACCTTGCCGACGAGGCGTTCTTCAACAAGGCCCGGAAAGGAATGATCTTCCTTAATGCGGCGCGTGGCGCCGTGGTTGACACGCTGGCCTTGCTCAAGGCTCTGGCCTCGGGCCGGGTGAGTCATGTCGTGCTGGATACGTGGGAAGGGGAGCCGGCTTGCCGCCTTGACGTGCTGGGCAGGGCGGATATCGGGACGCCCCATATCGCCGGACATTCCTTTGAGGGACGCGTCATGGGGACGGTCATGGTGTATCGCGAGGCCTGCTGGTTTCTGGGAGTGCCAGAGTCATGGTCGCATGAGGCGTTGTTGCCGCCGGCCTTGGTGCCCAGATTGGAAGTGGACGTCGCGGGCCGGAGTGATCAGGTGATTCTGCGTGAAGTTGTTCGTCAGGTTTACGACATAGAGGCCGATGATCGGCGATTCCGGTCAACCGTGATTGAGGATGAGATGGCACGAGCCAAAGTGTTTGATAGCCTTCGCAAGGATTATCCGATGCGTCGTGAGTTTCGTTATACGACCGTGTCTTTAAAGAACGCCACTGATGTGCTAAAGCAAAAGTTAGCTTTGCTGGGATTCCAGTTAGATATCCCAATATGACCGTTCAGGTGGGCGTCAACCTGCCTCGACAATCTCAATAAGCGTAATTTCGAAGACTAGGTTCTTTCCTGCAAGTGGATGGTTTCCGTCAAAGGTCAGCGTGGTGTCGGATTCGGCGACTACGGTGACCGTCATGAGTCCGCCGTTGGGGCCTGAAACCTGAACCCGCTGGCCGGTCTTGAGTTTGAGATGGGGAGGGAGGTCGGTCTTCCGGATGTCTGCCACCAGGCCCGGTTGATGCAGACCGTAGGCGTGCTGAGCGGCAATGGTTATGCTCCGTGATTCATTGACGGCCATTCCGGCGACGCCGTCGTCGAAGCCTGCAATGACTTCTCCGCTGCCTAGGGTGAAGGTCAGCGGCTCTCCGTCGGACGAAGAGTCAAAGACCGGTCCATCCTCCAGCTTGCCCGTGTAATGGACCCGAACCTTTTGACCTTTTCGTGCCAGTGTCATCGATGCCTCCCTTGAACAATGTGAAATGAAAATATCGTTCGACTCACAACGTACTACCCGGGCCTGTCTCCGTCCGTACCCTTGCCGAAACCGCCTCGCGCATGACGCCGGTGTAGGCGCGCCAGTTCTCCTGCCAGCGGACGCGGGAGGGGCCGTGTGTCGCCAGGATCATGCCGGCGCTGATCCCGGCGCGCAGGCCCATCTGTAACAGGGCGATCAGCCGCACGGCCAGCTCTTTGCCCTGACCGTCGAACTTGCGGTAATATCGAAAGTGCGAGCGGAAACCCAACGGCAACACGGTGGCCCGGGCCTTGGCCACCGCCCGCTTGCCGTAGTGCACCACCCGCGCATCGGGCGTGAAGAAGATGCGGTAGCCCATGCCCTTGGCCCGGCGACACCAGTCCAGCTCCTCGACGTACATCCAGTAGCCTTCGTCGAACGGTCCGACCGCATCCCAGACATCGCGATGCACGAGGAGCGCGCAGCCCTGTACCCAGTCCACCTCTCGCACGGTGTCCCTGTCGAAGCCGCCCAGTTCCTTGCGGGCGAACAACGGGCTTCGCGGCCACAACACGCTGAGAAACACAGCCTCGCAGAACAGGTCCCACAACGTGGCGAAGCGAAACGCGGCCGCCTGCCAGCTGCCATCCGGGTTAAGCACGTTGGGGCCGGCGACGGCCGCTTCTGGATGCTCGGACAGAAAATGCGCCAGACCGTTCATGGCGCCGGGTAGCAGGAAGGCGTCGGGATTGAGCAGGAACAGTGCCTTTCCGCGTGCTTGTGCGGCGGCCTGGTTGTTGGCTGCCGCAAAACCGGCGTTGTGGCGGTTGGCGATGAGCACAGTCTGGGGAAACTCGGCCTGCACCATCTGGGCGCTGCCGTCGTCAGAGGCGTTGTCCACCACGATGATCTCGACCGCCAGCGCATCCGCCGGCGCAGGGCCGCCAGCTGGCTCGCCGGCGGCGACGATGCGCACGCCCGGCTCGTCAATGATGGATTGCAGACACTGGCGCAATAGCTCGCACGTGTTCCAACTAACGACAATGACCGAGATGTCCGCCGGATACGTTGTCACCTTGTCGCCCGCCATGCAGTCACCCAATCTCTCCGGGACGGTGGCCAGTCACCGAATCAGTACCGGCGAACAGCAGCCGCCCGTCTTCCATCCACAGCAAGAGCACCTCCATCCGGCCTGCCAGTCCAGCATAAAGCTCAGGTTGCTCGCCAGCACGTCGTACAACGGCGTGTCTGATGAGAAATCGCTTTTCAGGCGTCATGGGCACACGCCCGTTGAGATCGGCCAGAAGAGCACTTTCGAAGGTGTGAAGGTAGCAAAGCTGTGGTGGAGGCGTCAAGAAGCGCGACCATCAGTCTTCACCGGAACCCGGAAACATACACATCGAAAAGAGGTTGCATGAGCGAAAAACATTAGCGTACATTAACGCTGTTCTTGTCCAGCCAACGGGGGGGGGATCCAAAATTAACTGACGATTAGGGGTAGTTTATTCAATTCATGGGAAATATCCGGTTGTGATGCCGCCACTACGTCTGAAGAATTGGCTCGCCAGAGCAATGAATCGATCAGGAAGCACTGTAAGTGCTCGATTGCTTTCCTCCGTGTCAGTGATGATTATCCTGTTTCTGGCTGCCAGGGAATGGAATGCCGAAGCCTTTGGTCTAGTGGCTATTTTACTGTCGCTTATGAATTTTTTGATCACAATGGATCTAGGTTTCCGTTTCGGCATGGGAAACCGGCTGGCTGCGTTGTCGGCGACGCCCGGATCCATGGAGCTCCAACGGCAGACATTCTGGGCGGTCTTCCATCTTGAGTGCCTAATTGGACTTGCTGGAGTTATCATCAGTGCAGTCGCGTTACCCTGCTTCGACTGGGCTCGGTTGTTCAACATTCGATCCTCCGACATTGCCCTCCAGGTGAGATGGATTATTCCGGCGTCGTGCCTTATTCTGATGATAAATCAACCCCTGACTCTCGTCTCAACGGCGTTGTTCGCTCGCCATAAGTTTGCGACAGTCAGCATGATGAGCGCAGTGCAATCGGTTCTGCTTGTGGTGGTATTCTGGGGGGCGTCAAAACTTGCCGGAGTCGGGTTGACTTGCGTGTCATTCTTCGGGTCGTACTTGCTTATCGGTGCGGTTATGACAGCGTTTGCAGTTGTTCACCTGGGGTGGCGCTGGAGTATTCGAGACTGGAAGGAACAGTGGTGCATTCTGCGGTCATTGTCCAAACCTAGCCTCGAATTCTTCTGGCTTAGCGTGACGGCGATGGCGACTGCCTTGATAGGGCCATTTCTGGCCGGCGCTCTTGGCGGGCTCAAAGTGGCGGGCGATTTTGCTTTGATACAACGTATCTTCGGGATGCACGCGGCTGTTCATCTGGCAGTTCTGGTTCCTTTGGGCCCTGAATACACTCAGAGCGCCGTTAGAGGTGAGTGGGACCAGATCCGGATTAGGCTCAGGAAATGCGTTCGTCTGCTCTGGCCACTTATGGTTCTGGGGGGGGGTGTGTTACTAGTGTTAATCCACCCTCTTTTATTACGCGCCTTGTCCGGGAGGTGGGTCAGCGAGTATTGGATGTCGGGCTTACTGTCTGCCTGCTCGATATCAGTCGGGTGGGCGAACACGCATTCCGTATTGTTGAATAGTCTCGGGATTGTTCGAAAGCAGGCGTTATTATCGCTCGCGATGTTTGCGCCAGTAGTGGGGTTACCCTTATTGTTAGGAATGGTATTCGGAGTTAATGGGATTGCCGCCTCCATGTTGCTTTGCTCCTTGCCGGCGGTGATTATGACAACACGCTGGGCTCATGACGCAACAGGGAAAAGGACGTTCATCACATGAGTTGCTTCCTTTCGATCACCGTACCCACTTATAACCGTGCCGATTGCCTCAGGAAAGCACTGAAGGGAATTTTGACTCAAGTTGGCGACATTCCGTCAGCGGAAGTCGTGATATGCGACAATGCATCGACTGATCACACGGCTGAAGTCTGCGGTGAATTCGTGAAGACATACCCCTCCGTCAGGTATTTCCGCAACGATTCCAATCTTGGATTTGACGGAAACATCCGGGCTTGCGTAACGCGTTCGACAGGAGAGTATGTCAGTTTCTTTTCAGACGATGATATCCCTGAGCCTGGTTATTTCAATGCACTATCTGAACTACTGCAAGCACACGAACCAACTATTGTATATGTCAATCATGCCTCGTTCTATTGCGACAATCCTGAAAGCCTAGGCAAGCCGAAGGGGCCGGGCGAGTTTGTCGTGACCCAGGATGGAGTGGCTTTCTTTTCAAGATACGGGCTTGGATTCATTTCAGCCTTGACGTTGAGACGCAGTACGGCGCTGTACTATTGCGATAAGGTTGTTATGGGGCGCGGGTCAGCGCATGTGGATATGGCTGGGCGGATGGCGTTGGTCGGGAAGGGGCCGTTCATCTACAATGGCAACCTAAGCGTCTGGGCGCGGTATGACGACACCTACAACTCTCATTTCTTGCGCTACGGATTTGTGAATCTGGCTCGTCTTTATCAGGAATTGCTCGAGGAAGGATTGCTTCCGGAGCGGGATTATCAGTACTCGATGAAACGCATGGTGTTGCACGGTTTGTCGCGCAGCATCATAGGAGACCGGTGTCATGGTGAAGCTATGGTGCCAGTCAAGGAACTGTCTGAAGTGTACGGCGGGGTGTTGTGGTATTATGTGTTAGCATTCCCGCTTGCAATCATGCCTCCCACGCTGGTTCGTGGAATTGCGCTTCCCATGAGGCAGTTGATTCGTTATTGGAGGCACCGCAGGCATGGATCCTGATTTGCCAGACATGACAGTATCCGGGAGATAAGGTGTATGATATTGCCCGTCATTAAAACCCGAATTGTTCAATTCGTCATCCTTTGTGTTTTAGTTGGCGGGTCCCTCCTCATTATTCGCCAGGTTGGTGAACGTGGCGGAATGAGTATTGTTCCCACGGTATCATGGATAGCGGCAGCCGCATGGGTTGCGTTTGCTTCTGATAAGTGGTGGATCATCATTCCTGTGTCTGTTGCTTTTGGCGGGACATTGCTGGTGGGGCACAAGTACTATCCTCATGAAATGGCTCTGGCGCTTGCTGTCTTTGCGTTATTCCCGCTGGTTGCACTTCGAAAAAAGGTTGTCCTGTCGCGCCCAGCGCTTTCATGGGCGATATACGTATTGGTGCTACTATTCATGATCAACTGGGTTGTGAGTTGTTATGACTTAACCAATGCTGATTTCGGAGACTTGGGAAGTCTATCGCGCGCCTACATGAACGGATTGTGGGTGCTTATTTTTGGAATTCTTTTTTATAAGTACGGAGTTCTCAAGCCGACGATGATTCTGCACTTGCTGTACGGCACTTTTCTTCTCAGGGCGATTCTCGGGGGGATGTCCGTTTTATTTCAGGGTTTTTTCCAAATGCCCTCTGCGGGCTTCTTTCTTTCCGTAATGTCATTGGGATTGGGTGATTTTCGTGTAACAGGAATTCAGCTGGGTTTATTGGCATATGTTCACGCAGGATTGTCTCAACGCTTCGCAATAAAGTTCATCCATTATGTAGTCGTGGTAATAGCGATTGCTCTCACGGCCATGGGAGGGGGACGTGTAATGGTTGCAATGATTTGTCTCATTCCTTTGGTTCTGGCTTTTCTCCGTCGCCGTTTCGGATGGGTTGCAATATTCGGGACTATCGTGTTGATGCTCATCATCGTTTTAAATCGTTACCCTGACAGTTTGTATCGACTTCCTGAGACCGCGCGGAGGTCGCTCTCTATCCTTGTGTCAGAATCCTCCACCCGATGGTTGGACTGGCATGACATGAATCGGATAAGCAACTTGTGGCACCAAAGGCTTGGGAATTTGGGGTTCGAGAGATGGACTTCAACTCCTGTAACCTTTTTATTTGGTAATCGTGTTGAACCATTTGATGAGGCATACAATGCGTATTCTGCAACTTGGGAAACGAAGGCAGATATTGCCGCAAAAATGGGGTTGTATGAGTCAGGACTATGGACGGTTCTTGGACTTGCTGGCATCGTGGGCTTTCTCTCATATGCCCGCCTGTTTGTGTTTCTTCTCAAGGGTCCATTTCGCTTGATCCACAGCGGTGCAGGCAGCCATCCTGCTCATGCCCTAGCGTTTATTGCGCTTGTAAGTATCACCTTATGGATCGTTTTCTCATGGATTTCAGGCGGCTTCCCAAGTTATGAACTGCTGATGGCATTTTTCGCCAAGGCCGCGTATGAGGATTCCAGAAAGCGTGAAATGGAGGGGCATCTTTGCGCATCCTGATTGATGCACACATGGCAGGGGAGCGTGAATCCGGCAATGAGCGTTACATTGTGAACCTCGTGGCGGCATTGCAGGGTCTTGTATTACCGGCCGATTTCATTATTGCGGCGTCACATCCTGAATTATTTGAGGGAGCATGCCAGTCTCGAACCGGGTGGCGGGTGGTAAAAGTATCTGCTTCTGCATGGCGCCGACTAGGCTTCGAGTTGCCCTATTTGGTACGCCATGAACAGGTCGATCTGTTGCATGTGACCTATGCCGCACCATTGTGGCCTGGATGCAAAGTTCTAACCACGATTCATGACGTATCCTTCCGTCCCCATCCGGAATGGTTCTCACTGCGTGATCTCCTGGTGCTTCGATTCGGGGTCGGGTTGACCTTGGCTGCAGGGGGAGATGTAGTCACGATAAGTGAACATTCCCGTGAAGAAATTCGGCGGTATTATGGCGCTTTGCGGAATTCCATCCATGTCGCCCATTTGGCGGGTGACTCCTGTTTCGGCCTTTCCCCTGATGAACTCGGGAAAGAGGTCATTGTTCGTCTTGGGATCAAACTCCCATATATTCTGGCTGTGGGCAATCTTCAGCCCCGGAAGAATCTCAAGAGACTAATTCAGGCGACAGCTCAACTCAAGGAACGGGGAATCGATCCATTTCAATTAGTGATTGCTGGTAAAGCACAATGGAGGGAATCCGATGTGTCGGCTGAAATCAAAAGACTTGGCCTGGAACGGGATGTTTGTTTTCTGGGGTATGTCCCCGATGATGTGCTGACACTTCTGTATAGTCATGCCTCAGTATTTGTGTATCCGTCCCTCTATGAGGGTTTTGGTCTTCCTGTTCTTGAGGCGATGGCGTGCGGCGCTCCCGTGGTGACCTCCGACTGCACGGCTATCCCGGAAGTTTCAGGGGCGGCAGCCTTGCTGGTGGACCCTTGCGACACGGGGGCTCTCTCGGTCGCGATCGAACAGGTGCTAATGGATCCGGCTTTGCAGGCCAGGATGAGGGCGGATGGATTTTGCCAGGCGGCCCGCTTCTCCTGGCTCAAGACAGCCTTGGATACGTGGAAAGTCTATCAGCAGATCGGAGAGAAGACGTGAAGATCGCTTTTATAGGATCACGCGGCATTCCGGCGCGCTACAGCGGGTTTGAAACCTTCTATGAAGAGTTGGCAGTGAGATTGGCTGGGCGGGGGCATGAGGTGACCGTTTACAACCGCTCGAACTTCATCCGTGACGTCAAGGGATCCTACAAAGGGGTTCGGCTCGTCTCGTTACCTTCGATTCAGACCAAGCATCTGGACACCATTACCCATGCAGCGCTGTCCTCCCTTCATGCCATGTTCCAGGGGTATGACATTGCTTACTACTGCATTGTCGGGAACAGCCCACTGGTGTGGATACCCCGGCTCATGGGGGCCAGGACCCTCCTGAATGTGGACGGAGCCGATTGGGCGCGTGAGAAGTGGTCGGGGTTTGCGCGCTGGTACCAGCGTTGGTGTGAACGTGTGGCCACGCATACGGCGTCCGTCCTCATTGCCGATTCGCGAGTGATTCAGGAGCGCTACCGAACGCTCTACGGGAAAGAGTCGGTGTTCGTTCCCTACGGGGCCAATATCCGGCGGGATGATCGGACCGAAACACTGGACCAGTGGGGCCTGATGCCGCGTGAATATCTCCTTTATGTCGGCCGCCTTGTGCCAGAGAATTCCATCGATTTGCTCATTCGTGCCTTCAAGCAGGTCAAGACATCCATGAAACTCGTCGTGGCAGGGGATGCCCCTTTTGCGGATTCCTACAAAGCTTCGCTGAAGGCGCTTGCCGATGAACGCGTCATCTTCACGGGCTATGCATTCGGCGATGATTATGCGCAGTTGAGCAGTCATGCCTATCTGGTTGCCCAGCCCTCGTCCATTGATGGAACGCGGCCAGCTCTGCTCGACCAGATGGGGTTCGGGAACTGCATTGTGGTCCGAAACAGCGCCGCGAACATGGAAACGCTGGGCGGTCACGGAATACCTTTTGACGGAGCCGGCGGAGAAGTGAGCCTCGCCAGCGAGATCAGTCGGCTGATCGAAAGTCCCGCCCTTGTTGAGGCCACGCGCCGCAATGTCGTGGGGCGCATCCAGGGCTATTACAACTGGGAATGGATTACCGAATTCTATTTGGATCTGTTCCAGCGATTAAAGTCAGGCCAACCCGGGATCTCTTATGATAACTACCTGCAAACCCAACACCCATAGACCCTGTGGCAGAGCCTGGTGCCTAGGCGGCATTGTTCTGGTTCTATTGTTGCTTGCGGCGATCCGGACTGAAAGCCTCTGGATCGACGAATTGTCATCAGCCTTTGTCGCCACCCGCCCGGATTGGGCGGGAATGATCAGCAGCCTTGGTAGCCTCGGGTCGGAAGCCCAGATGCCTCTCTACATGTTGTGGTTGTGGGGATGGGTGAATCTCTTCGGTTCCTCCGAATGGGTTCTCCGGGCATCTAACCTGCCTTGGGCGGTTCTGGCGGTTGTCTGCTGGATGGGCTTACTGCGAAGACATCAGAATAGTTTACGGTTTCTTCCGCTCCTGATGCTCCCGATCCTCTGTTATTACATGAACGAAGCCCGTCCCTATGTGATGACGTTCGCCACAGGGATGCTAGCCCTATGGGGGATTGAAGCATTCTGTGTGCCCCGGGATGGCCTTCGCCGTACCACGTCATCAGCGGCCTTGCTAGCGGGGGTGGGACTTTGTCTCGGCGCAAGCATGCTCAACCTGATCCTGTTACCCGGCTTGATCGTGTATGCAACCGTGAGGATGGAGGGCAAGGAAGCAGGGGTGCGGGTCTTTCTCAGGCAGGGCAGGGGGATGCTGATCGGACTTGCGATCGTCACGATAGCCATGCTGGGCTATTATGCATTGACTATACAGCAAGGGCATGGCGGCCAGCGCGAGCCTTTTTCGCTATTGAACGGGGCTTATGCCGCCTATGAAATTCTGGGGTTCGGTGGTCTCGGCGCCTCGAGGATCGCATTGCGCGAGATGACGCCAGTCGAAGTGCTCACCCAGCATGGAGTCCTTCTGGTGCTCGGGATGCTCGTCTGGGGCATTGTAGCGGCAGTATTATGGCGCGGACGTCGGGCTCTCGTTTCCAGCTCCGACTGCCGTGCTGCCTTCGCGGGATTTACCGTTAGCTTGCTTGGACTTGCCACTTTGGCCCTTCTCTTCAAGGCTGGATTATGGGGCCGACACTTCATGGCGGTGATTCCCTTGTTCTACTGGGGGATGGCCTGTGCGCTGGTTCTTGTCGCGAATGAGCATCGTAAGGCATGTGCATGGGCCCTTGCGGCACTGGTATGTCTGCTGCTGTTTTCCGCTACGCGGCAACGTCTCCTTGATCAGTACCGCAAGGACCCGCTTCGGGAGGCGGTTCAGGCACTTTCGGAACACTCGCTGTCGGAGCACGGCGTGCCTGCTGTCGTTCTTGCCTATCCCTTGGCCCTGTGGTACTACAAAACCGATAGTTCGGCGTGTATTCCCGTGGCGGGATGGCCTGATGCTAAGGCCTTTCGGTGGCAGAGCACGCATGACTTGTATTATATACTCATCCACAGGGCAGATAAGGTCGATCCGGGAGGGGTCTGGAGTCGGGAATTGGACTCGAGCATCGCTGCCGAAATCTGGAAAGACGGTAATGCTCGGATCTTCCGGGTGCATAAGAATACGTCAGGCAAGGAATTTTGATGAAGGATCTAACCGTAATCATGCCCGTCTATAATGAGGCCGAGTGTATCGATGGGGTGGCCCGTTCTTGGCTGGGGATGCTCAAGTCACAAGGGATGTCCTTCACCCTCCTGCTGATCAACGACGGCTCGGGTGATGGGACACGCGAACGATTGGACCATCTCGCAGCTGAAGCCGAGATCAGCGTAGTGCACAAGCAGAATGAAGGGCATGGTCCCACGATTATCGGGGGCTACCGCCAGGCTTGCAAGGATTCAGAATGGGTCTTTCAGGTTGACTCCGACGACGAAATCCGCGCGTCCAGTTTTCCTGCGTTATGGGCGGCTCGGACAGGGCAGGACGCGGTACTCGGCATCCGGCAGGGACGCGAGCAGTCTCTGGGGCGGCGGATCCTTTCGGGCGGTTCGCGCGGGGTGGTGCGTTTGCTGTGCGGGCCGGGAATTTTCGATGTCAATGTGCCGTTCCGCTTGATGCGCTGCTCTGTGCTGGAGCCGGTTCTGAAGCACATTCCCGCAACTATGTTTGCCCCGAACGTGGCCATATCAGGATTGTTGCTGTGCGGGGCGGCTCGGATCACATCCATTCCGGTTCTGAATTATGAGCGAAAAACGGGCGCTTCCTCTCTGGTCAGTTGGCGGTTGATCGGCATCGCAATGAAGTCTTTGGCACAGGTTGTCGCGGTGTTCGCAGGGGGGCGCCGCCACCCATGAGGGTGGTTGTCATCGGGGCAGGGCCTACGGGATTGGGAGCTGCCTGGTATCTCCAACAATCCGGGGTGGAGTGGACCCTGCTTGAATGTAACAGCGGGCCTGGTGGCCTGGCGTCGAGTTTCCAGGAGGCTGGATTCACCTGGGATATCGGTGGCCACATCCTGTTTTCACACTATGAGGCATTCGATAACGCCCTGGCAGGGATCATGTCCAAGGAGGAGTGGCTGGTTCACCAACGCGAGGCATACATCCGGATCCATGACTCCTGGGTTCCGTATCCTTTTCAATACAATATCCGTCATCTCCCTCCTGTAGATCAAATGCGTTGTCTGCAGGGCGTGCAGGAGGCCATATCGGCAGAGGCAAAACCTCCTCCTGTTAATTTCAGGGAATGGATCGATCGAACCATGGGCAAGGGACTGTCCGATCTATTCATGCTTCCTTACAACCGCAAGGTCTGGGCTGGCGATCCAGAAGGTATGGCCACCCAATGGGTTGGTGAGCGGGTTGCTGTCCCGGATATCAATCGGATGCGCAAGCATCTCGATGCGGGTACCGATGATGTTGGCTGGGGCCCCAACAACGCTTTCCGGTTTCCCGCCACCGGCGGGACGGGTGCCATTTGGCAGCGTCTTGTCACGCACCTCCCGCCTACAAGGATACACTATGACTGTCCGGTCACGGCCCTTAGACCCACTGAAAAGGTCGTGTTGACCCGGGATGGCACACGCTATCCGTTCGACGCAGTAGTTTCTACCATGCCGCTGGACTCCCTGACTGCAATGACTGGCCTTGATAACTTAGCTTTGCCTGCCTCGGAGTTGGTGCACACATCCACATGGGTAGCCGGCATTGGGGTCAAGGGACAGGCTCCTGCTGCCTTACAGGGTAAGTGCTGGATGTACTTTCCCGAGGAGAACTACCCCTTCTACCGCGTGACCGTATTCAGCCACTACAGTCCACGGAATGTACCATTGGGATGCTACTCCCTGATGGCCGAGGTGTCGTTCCGTCCCGGCGACAACCGTCCATCAGATGCTGAGCTCATGGCCTCCTGCATTGATGGATTGCGCCGGTGTGGCCTGATGAATGACGACGTGATGCCGGTTCAGACATGGATTCACTGCGCCGATTACGGGTATCCAGTTCCCTCGTTAGGCCGCGATTCGATTCTGGAGCGCGTCTTGCCTGAACTGGATCAGCTCGGGATCTACTCCCGCGGTCGTTTTGGTGCCTGGAAGTACGAGGTTGGCAATATGGACCACGCCTTCATGCAAGGGGTCTAGGTGGCGCGCCGCATTTTGACGGGTGCGGAAGAGGAGACCGTATGGTACCCTGATAAGGTTAATGGTCGCGTCAAAGGGTGACCAAAGCATGAGTAGAGACATATCACCAGTCAGGGATCCGTATTCTTGGGCTACGACGGCTACCGGAGTCGTGCTGTTTTCGCTGTTTGTCCTGCTTTTTGGTATCAGTGGAAATTCCGAGGAAAGTCAGACGCAGGGGAGCTCGGCCGTCAGCTGGATGGTCGGTCGCTGGAACCTTCCGGGATTCGACATGTCGCATGGTTGGCTGATTCCGTTGGTGAGCCTATACCTCGTCTGGCGGAAGCGGGATGATCTCGTGGCGGCGCCACGCTCCAGTGGCTGGGGGGGCTGGGCTCTGGTGCTGGCGAGCCTTCTGCTCTACCTGCTTGGAATGCGGGCCCAGCAGACCCGTCTCGTGTTGTTTTCGTTGATCGGTCTATTGCTTGGCATTCCCTGGGTCCTTTATGGTCGGCCTGTTGCCAGGATCCTCGCCTTTCCCTGCTTCTACCTCGTGTTCTGCGTTCCTTTTTCTTTCCTTGATGCCTTGACACTACCACTCCGCCTCGCCGGAACCATGGTATCGGCAACAGTTCTGAACGGGTTGGGAATTCCAGTCACGCGTATCGGTACGGCCATTCAGGTACATGCGGGTGCGGGCTTTGCGCTTGATGTCGCCCATCCCTGCAGTGGCTTGAGATACCTTGTGGCCATGGTTGCTCTGACCACGGCCTATGCTTATCTGACACAGCAGGGGGCCTGGCGGCGCGGTGTGTTGTTTTTCGCATCTATTCCCATCGCTATGGCGGGAAATATGGTTCGCATCATCCTCATTGCCGTGGTGGGGGTCTTCTTCGGTAGCGATGTGGCGGTAGGTTTCTATCATGATTACTCTGGGTATGTGGTCTTTGCCGTTGCCATTCTCCTTATGATCGCCGGTAGTAATCTGCTGACGTATTCCCGTGATCACAAGGGTGGAGGAGGTTCATGAATCCTTTTGATTCACGCCTGAGAAACACAGCTATCC
>CAYOQM010000051.1:0-14346 GCA_964406065.1 uncultured Verrucomicrobiota bacterium | reverse complement strand
TCTGGGGCAGCATCACACTAACATATAAGCCGGACGGGGTGCCCGGGGTGGCGGTGGATCCGGAACAAGTGAAGGCCCTTGGCTTTGTCTTCCGGAAACCCGGTGACTACACGCTGTCTGTGGACGTTAAAGGCGTGGTGGCGCCCGCCGCCAGGCTGAAGAAGGCTATTCCCGACTCGTTCGACAAGAGCCGGGATATCGCTTTCTACAATCCGCCCGGCTCCAGTCCGCCGCCCGATGTAACGAAACTGATCACCGTGCCTCTCGCGCTGGTGGTTGATGTGGCGCTGACTCCGGTCTATCTGATCGGCTTCACGGTGCTTGTGCTTTCTTTCTAGGGGACGCCGCATGACCGGAACCCAGATGAAGTGGCCGCTTCCAGCCGGCTACCAGGCTCTTGAAACCACCGTCAGTCTTTGTCCTGCTTGCCGGGATCGGGTTGAGGCCGTGCTCGCCGAACGCGACGGCGCGGTCCATGTGGTCAAGCAATGTCCGGTTCACGGACTGCAGGTTGAGCTGAGGGAAGAGAATGCGGCGTTCTTCAAGGCGCGCGGGCAATACACCAAGCCCGGCACCCGCACTGAAACCCAGACAGAAACACGCCGCGGGTGTCCGTTCGATTGCGGACTGTGTCCTGACCATGACCAGCACTCCTGTATTGGCCTGATCGAGGTCAATGGGCAATGTGAACTGGCCTGTCCCGACTGCTATACGGGGCGGCAACCGGTTCCGGATCTGACGCTCGACGAGGCCGGCCGCATGATGGATTTCCTTCAGGCCGCGGAGGAGGGTCGTGCCGAGATTCTGCAGCTCAGCGGCGGGGAACCCGCCCTGCATCCGGCCATTGTGGAGATCCTGGCGCTGGCCAAGAGCAAGCGTTTCAAGTACGTCCTCCTGAACAGCAACGGGCTGAGGATGGCGGAGGATGACGGGTTCGTCGCCCGGCTGTCCGCATTCCTGCCGCAATTCGAGGTGTACCTTCAGTATGATGGCCGGGAGGCCGAAGGGCACACCGCGCTGCGGGGTCGTGATCTGCGAGCCGTGAAGGAACAGGCGATACGGAAACTGACCGCCGCCGGGATCCCCGTCACCCTGGTGGCCACGATCCGGAGAGGCGTTAATGACCATGAGATCGGCTCGATCCTGCGGCACGCCATGTCCATTCCCGGTGTGCGGGGGGTGAACTACCAGCCGCTTGCTTATTATGGCTGGGGCGATGTTTGCGACCAGCATGATCGGATCACCTTGACCGGAGTGCTGGAGCGGCTCGAGCGGCAGACGGCCGGTGAGTATCGCCTGAGCGACTTTGTGCCACTGCCCTGCAATGTCGAGCGGGTCGCGTTGACCTACTGCTACCGCGACGGGGAGCGGTTTGTCCCCATCACGCGCCGGTTCGATGTGCGCGAGCACCTTCCCATGATCACGAACACCTTGGCCTTTGACGCCGATGACTATCTGGCCAAAGCGGTGAGCGGTTCGGCGCTGTGTGATTGCATGACACGGTTCCTGTCCGTTCTCCGCCCCTTCATCCCGTCAGGCTACGAGCGGTTGAGCGACTCGGAGAAGGCGGGCTATTTCAACCGCAACCTGTTCCGGATCAGTGTGTCATCCTTTGTTGACCCCTATAATTTCGACCTCAAGTCCATGCAGCGTGAGTGTGTGCATGTGATCACCCGCGACTTGCGGCGTATTCCCTTTTCAGCCTATAACATGTTCCACAGGACGCCATGAACATCCTTACCGAAAGCGTGCAGCCGTATCTTGAGTCGCCGGAGGGGATCCTGGGCCTAGTGGCCTCGGTGGTCATCACCCTCTGCGTGATCGTGGTATTCGGGGCGGTGTTCGTCAACTTCATGACCTGCCGCCAGGCGGGCGGGGGGGTGAAGCAGGAGCGGCGAAGCGTGGTGGCCACGGGAAGCATGACGCTGTTTTTCGTCGGCTACTACCTGCTCATCAAGTTTCGCGTCGGCGAATGGCCGCTGCATGATTTCACAATCCGGCTGATGATGGCGGGTGCGGGACTGGGCGTGATTGTCTTTGGATGCGCGGTCAATGTGGCCGGGCGGTTTTGGCTGGGACGCAACTGGGCCAATCAGGCTACCATCTATGAGGGGCAACGCCTGGTGACGTCCGGGGTATACGGGTGGGTGCGGCATCCCCTCTATGCCTCGATCATCTGGATGTTCTATGGCGCCAGTCTGGTATATGCGAATGTGGCGGCGTTCCTCGCGAATACGCTGGTATTCTTGCCTTTCATGGTTTACCGGGCGCGCCTGGAGGAGGCGATGTTGGCGCGCGAGTTCAGCGAGTACGGCGCCTATCGCCGCCGGGTGGGGATGTTCTTCTGGAAATGGCCCGCTTCGCGCGGGGAAAAGGAGGGTTGAGGACATGACGCAACAATGTGATTACCAGGATCAGGTGGCGATTCCAAAAGGAGCCTTTGTGTTTTGCCGGTATACCATGGCGGTGTGTATCTGGCTGGCGTTCCTGCTGAGGATCAAGGTGCTGGTGGCGGTGGTGTGCGCGGTGCTGGCGGTTTCGGCCCTGCTTTCAATCCGTCGCGCGCCGCTGGTGTGGCTCTACTCGATGACGATCGAGAGGTTCCTGCCCTCCTCGCCCACGATGCTCAGCCCCACCGGCATGCGGATTGCCCACGGCATGGGTGCGGGCTTCGCGGCGCTTTGCCTGCTTTTCCTTTATGGCGGCAATGAGCGGGTGGGGTGGATCCTGACCTTCGGGTACTGCGTGGTCAAGACCATCTCCGCCATCTGGGCCTGCCCGGTCTACAAGCTCTACGCCTGCATGAAGAGCGGGGATTGCTGCACCTTCCTGAAGCGGAAGACCGGATGACACCCGGCGCGGAAGTGGAGTGGGGGATCCGTCCGACGCTGTTCCATATCCTTGGTTGGGGCGTGCCGTCCTATTCATTTTTTATGGTTCTGGCGGTTGGGGTGGGCCTGCTGCTGTTCTGGCGTGAGGCCGCGAGGCAGCGTGAGGCCGGCGAGCGCACGGTGATGGTGCTGCTGGGGGCCGTGTTCGGCGGCGTGCTCGGCTCGAAGATCCCCATGATCATGCTGTACTGGCGTGATATGGCGGCGCAATGGCCGGATGCCACGCTGCTGGTGACCAGCCGGTCGATTACCGGGGGGCTGGTGGGCGGTGCGCTGGGCGTGTTTGCGGCGAAGCGCTGGTTTGGGATAACGGGGAGGCGGGGCAACCTGTTTGTTCCCGGCATTGCGGCGGGGATGGCAATTGGGCGGCTGGGGTGTTTCCTGCGCGGGTGCTGTTACGGGAATCCGGCGAGTCTGCCCTGGGCGGTTGATTTCGGCGATGGCGTGCCCCGGCATCCGACCCAGTTGTACGAGATGGTGTTCATGCTTGCGATGCTGGCGGCGGGATGGATCGCCGTGCGGCGGTGGCCCGAGCCGGCGGGACTGGTGTTCAAGGCGTTCATGCTTGTGTATTTCGCCTTCCGGTTCATGATCGAGTTCATCCGAGACGGGCCCCTGGACGGCATGGGCCTGGCCCTGTTCCAGTGGATCTCGGTGGCCATGGTGGTATTCTACGCCATCGATCTGATGATGTTGCTCCATGAAGGGAAGAGGAGTAGGGTGGACACAGCCCGGTAGGAGGACCAGCCATGCCTGAAACAAATGACGGTAAGAAGAACTACTACACCAGTACGGCCCGCAAGGTTTATGATTTCTTCCTGGGGTTTGTTGGAGCACCTGTCATTCCGGCAATCATTGCGGGTAACGCCAGGAGCTCCTTCGGCTGGATGTTGGCGCTGGGCCTGATGATTGCAGGGGTGATCGTGTCGTTCAAGGTCGGGCGGCATTATCTGGCGATTGGCATGCTGAGCATCCTGGCCGCGCCGCTCCTGGTCCTCGGCGCCTGTTTGCTGGCCTTCTCGCGGTGAGGCCTCATGGGTGCGTCGCATACATGGTCTGCCCGCCGGATCAAGGGACTGGTCGGCATGGTCCTGTTCGGTTCCCTGGTGTTGATGGGCATTCAGGCCCCGGGCCTTCTGGGAGGTTCCTTTTCCGGGCCGCCAGAGGAGATGGAGGCGCACCTCGGTCCCGTCGCACGGGATCTGATCAAGCGGGCTTTTGCGGACATGGGCGCCGAACCGCTGGTGGATTACCACGCCCATCTCATCGGGATTGGCACGGGGGACAGTCATGCGGAGGTGAATCCGGACATGATGACGTGGTGGCATCCGGTCAGGCGGATGAAGACCAGTATCTTCCTGAGCGCCTGCGGGGTTTCGGATTTCACGCGGCTCGATCAGGATTATGTGGAGCGGCTGATGCGGCTGATGCGGGGCTTCAAGCATCCGCTCAAACTGCATCTGCTCGCCATGGATCATTTCTACTATCCGGACGGCAGGGCCGATCCCTCCAAGATTGACTTCCATGTGCCGAACGAGGATGTGGTTCGTCTGGCAGGCCGGTACCCCGAGTTCTTCATTCCGGTTATTTCCATTCATCCCGACCGGCCGGGTGCGGTGTCGGAGTTGGAGAAATGGGCGAAGCAGGGTGTGCGGTATGTGAAGTGGTTGCCGAACGCGCAGGGCATTGATCCCTCGCTGGCGCGCTATGATGCGTTCTACGAGGTCATGAGGAAATACGGCCTGATCCTCCTGACGCATACCGGCATGGAGCGCTCCGTCGATTCCAGTGCCCAGGCCTTTGGCAATCCGCTATTGCTCCGGCGCCCCCTGGATCACGGGGTGAGGGTGATCATGGCGCACTGCGCGAGTTCCGGCCGTAATGCCGATCTGGATCATCCGGGTGCCATGGCGGACAATTTTGACTTGTTCCTCAGGATGATGGCGACCGTGAAGTATCGCGGCCTCCTGTTTGCCGATATTTCAGCCACGACCCAGGTCAACCGCACGCCACGTCCGATTCTCGAGATGATACGCCATCCGGAATGGCATGACCGCCTGGTTAATGGCAGTGACTATCCCATTCCCGCCCTCAATTGCGTCATCTGGACCAGCAAGCTGGCCCGGTTGGGGATGATTAGTTCCGAAGAGCGCCGCGGCCTCAACGAGATCTACAGCTACAACCCCCTGCTTTTCGATTATGTCCTCAAGCGAACCCTGCGCGATCCGCAAACAGGGCGGCGGCTCCCCGCCGGGATATTTGCCGCCAACCCCGGCTTGAAGGCCTTATGAGTTGGTGCTAGGGTGCTGGTATGAAATCGCTTCAAACATCATTAGACGACATCCGGGGGACATCGGATCTGCTTGAGAAAACGCTCAAGTTATCCGGATTGGTTACGACCTTGTTCCGGGAGGCGGGATGGGATTTGGTGGTGGTGGGCGGATCGGCGGTGGAATTCTACACGGAAGGCGCCTACATGTCCGGGGATGTCGACTTCTGCCGACGGACATTGAAACCCATTCCCATGCGTACGGCCCAGGATTTGATGGGGAAATTGGGGGCGGAAGGCGGACCGCGAAGTTGGATCGTTTGCGGGCTTTTCGTCGATTTGCTGGGGTTGATCGAGAATGAGGCGACGGTTCCGTACCGCAAGGTGGAAACCCCGTATGGGTCCATCAGCATCATTCCTGTTGAACTGGCCCTTGTTGAAAGGGTCTTGCCGGTCTTCTATCCCAAACCCGATGCGGCAGCCAAGGCGGTTGCTCGCAAACTCATGGCTATGTGCTTGAAAGGCTCCATGGATGTGGACTGGAACGAGGTTGAGCGTTTAGCCTCGCTTCCGGCATTCCGGATCGGGAAGGAACTCCGTGCCTTCAGGAAGGAGGTCGAACGTGAAATCGGCGCCTAAGATGAAGACCTCCTGGACGTGGGAGGAATGGATGGCGAGTCGGCAAGCCCGGCAGGCATTGGCCCGGTCTATCGGCCCTGCCGTGATCCGCCGCAAGCGAAGTTCGAGCGACCGCCGCCTGAAAGCCTTGTTCGATGGGCGCCGCGCGCCGTGAACCACGGGCCGGTGATGATCGTGAACTTTGGAATGGCCGACAACTTGGAGCGCGATGCCCCGTCTTCCCAGGGGTTTATGTCTTGGGACGGCCAGTTACTGCAGGTGACAAGTCCTCAAACTGGCGAATCACGATTTCTCCTTCGGGAAAGTGAGCCACAATCTTGAGTGTGCCACCCATGGCCGCGAGAACCCGCCGTAGTGTGCTGATATACATGTCCGACTGATGCTCAAGTTTGGAGATAGCGGCCTGGTTTACTCGGAGTGTTCCCGCCAGCTTCTGCTGGGTCAGATGCCGAGCCTGTCTTACCTCATGAAGAGCCATTTCCCTGGCGGCCGCCTCAACCCTTTGCTTGATGCGAGTCTGTCGCTCCTCGCTCATCCGGTTCAATAACGTATTGAATTTCTTTGTCATGACCCCTGCCGCTCCATTCCCGCATGGCTCCATGCCGTGAACCATGAACTCCTGAACAATAGGGGAATGGTAAAGTTACGCCCTTCAGTTCAAGCAATCCTACTCCAGCCGCCACAGATTCCTGTTCGCCTGCGGACAAGGTATTCCACCATTCCTCGAATTCGTCCGCGAACAAAACTTCGCACTGCATGAATATAACTCTCTGTTTATATAACTTAACTGCTATGTTGTCAACATCGGGCTTCCTGCACTACCTATACTAATATTATACATAAGTCAATCAGGACTACTGCGGGACATTCCCTGGTTCTTAGCTCTTCCCGCGCTCCATAATACAGGCGCAAATCAATAGCAGGCTGAAACAGAGGCAGTTACGCGAAAGGAGGGATGAAAACCGGGGAATGTCCCGCCTAATCCCACTCTTGATCCCGGTTGGAACGTCTGGCACAGTCTTGGCCGCATGAGCCGTCGAAATATAAAGCCGTCATCCCGTTACCGGGACAGGGCCGGGACCGCGGCCCGTCCGGGAATCCCCGGGGCGGTTCCCAGCCGCCGGAAGGAGCTGATCCAGCTCGACACCTTTGCCATCAGGAAGAAGGCCCTCGCCGAGTATAGGAAGGCGGAACAGGCCCTGGCGCTGCTCAAGGAGCAGTTGAAGCGCTATCATGAAAAGGACAAGCCGGGGTTCCGCTCCTGGCTGCACCAGCAGTTCGGGGCACTGCTGACCCGCCAGCGCGAACTGGAGCAGGCGTATTCGCAAAAGTGCGCGCTGATCTTTGAAATCCAGGAGCTTTGCGAAACGGAGGACCTGTCGGAACTTGAAGCCTATCGCAAGGTCATGTGGCGCCGCGCCCATCCCCTGGAAGCCGAACAGGAAGATCGCCAGCGGGAGGAAGAGGAACGGAAACGTTCACGGGCGGAGTTTTCTGATGAGGACGACGATGACTCGGACTTCGACTGGGATGCCGGGGGGGACCGCCAGGACCGGGAGGAACAGTTCGACTCGATTCCGGATGACGAGTGGGATGAGTTCGCGGAGTTCCATGAAACCGTGACCGGCCGCCGGCCCTCCCGCCGCGCCCGCAAGGAGGAGACTCAGGACGGAAAATCAGCCAAGGAGTTGTACCGCACCATCGTCCGGCGTCTCCATCCGGACCATCATGGCGCGATGAGCGACGCGCGGAAGAATCTCTGGCATGAAGCGCAGGAGGCCTATCGCCGTCGCGATGTGTCCGCCCTCTACAACATTCTTGCCCGCTGCGATAACGGGGAGGCCGGGCTCGGCCACCACAGTCCGGTCTCGCTGATTCAGCGCCTGACCGCGCAATTGAAGAAGGCCTGCCAGACAACCCGGCGTGAAGTCGGGCAACTGAAGCGGGACGTGGCCTGGGACTACGGCACTCGCATGCAGAACCCCCGGTTTTCGCGTCAGGTCAAGATGGAAATCGAGGAGGTCATCCGGCGCACGCAGTCCGACCTGTGTGAACTGGAGGATATGCTGGCCGAATTCGAGCGCCGGGCCCAGCGCCCCGCCAGAGCGCCGGGAAAGCCGAGGTCAAAGCGGCGTCCGCACTTTGACACCCGGCAGGAAGAGTTCTTTTGAGCTGTAAAGTCATAGGGCGGCAGCGGTTATCGCCTTCAACCCAGGGTTCCGAGAAATTGAGACAGGGGTTGTGCCGAGACGGATTCGGACAGCGGGAATGCCGCACCCCCCCGGCATCAGGAAAATACCATGAATGGCCGCAAAGCGGGTGACCGAGAACCTTCTCGATGTCCGGCAGCCCGGCGAGCGCATGGAGTAAGCCCGTATCGCGCCAGTAGACTTTGGGGGCCTTCACAAGCCGCTTTCCGGCATTGCGACTCCAGGCCGGAAGCGTTCGCAGAAGATACAGTCCTTCCAACAGATCGAGGTAATGGCGGGCGGTCTTGCCGTCGATTCCGAGGGAGCCTCCCAGTTTACTGAGATTGAGAGAGGCCCCTTGCTGATGCGACAGCATGGTACAAAGACGGCGTAATTGCTGAGGTGATGCCGCCACTCCCAACTGGGGGAGATAACGCTCCACATAACTGGTGATAAAGTCCTCGCACCATTGGGTTGACGTGGCATTATCGGGTGCGAGATAGCTGTCGGGATAGCCGCTAGAGTTCAGGATCCGCCAGTTTGGCAACATCGGACGGCCGCTCCAGGTCGAGATATTGGACCGGCTTGTCTAACTTGAGCGCACGCGCTAATGTGGTTTTTCCCACTTGTCGCGATCCCAGCAGCGCCACTACCGGAAATCGTAAGATACGCTGCGCGAGTATAGCTTGGAGTCATCTTCTAATCATTTGCATAGAAAATTCGGAATTAAATCCGCATATTCAATACAATTATACGCTTCGTCATGCGGCCTGAGTGCAGTCCAGTCGACAGGACTGGACTGCCGAGTTTCCTAGGAAATAGGCGTGATGTCGGGTGAAAAAATGGGTAGTGTGCCCGGGTGTAGCGACAAGCAGTGGGGTCGGACGAGGCTTCCCGTAAGTCCGGACGGGAGCGGGGGTAGGTAACATGGCCATGAGCAATGAAAGCATTTCGGTGTCCCGCGACTTCACCTGGCTGAATGTCTCGCAGTTCTGCGGGGCCTTGAACGACAATGTCTTCAAGGTCCTCGCCATCCTCTACCTGATCCACCTGCACGGCGCGGCGGCGGCCGCGCCGATCGCCTCAATCGCGGCCGTGGTCTTCATCGTGCCGTTCCTGCTGTTCTCGGCGGCGGCCGGGGTCCTGGCCGACCGCCTGAGCAAGCGGGATATCCTGGTCTTCTGCAAGATCCTGGAAATCGGGGCCATGGCCGGCGCCGCACTCTCCTTCTACTTCCAATACGAGCACGGCCTTTACCTGGTGCTCTTCCTGATCGGAACCCACAGCGCCCTCTTCAGTCCGTCCAAATACGGAATTGTGCCCGAACTGGTGGGCCGCGAACAACTCTCCCGCGCCAACAGCCTGCTGGTGATGGCCACCTTCATGGCCGTGGTGCTCGGCTCGGCCCTGGCGCCCTTCCTCGTCGGCTGCAGCGGCTCGAACTATACCCTCGCCCAGGGCGCCTGCATCGTGACCGCCGCCGTCGGACTGGTCTCGGCCCTGATGATCTCCCGCACGCCGCGCGCCGGCTCGGACAAGCGCATTACCCCCCTGTTCGTGCGGGATATCTGGCGCACGCTCTGGTCCATCCGGCGTGACCGCTACCTGCTCCAGGCGGTCATCGCCTCGGCCTATTTCACCATGCTCGGCGCCTACCTCCAGCTGAACCTCATCCCCTACGGCATGCAGTATCTGGGCTGGACCGAACAGCACAGCGGCTACCTCTTCTTCGTCGCCTCCATCGGCATCGCGGGCGGCGCCCTGCTGTCGGGAAAACTCTCCGGGCGCGACATCGAGTTCGGCATCGTCCCGCTCGGGGCCCTGATCCTCGCCCTGTCATCGGCCTCGCTCAAGTTCCTTCCGCCCACGGTGTGGGGCGTGGGGCCCGCGGTCTTCGCGGCCGGGGTCGGGGCGGGTCTTTTCATCGTGCCGGTGGATTCGTTTGTCCAGCACCAGGCCCCGGCCAGCCAGCGCGGCGAGATCCTGGCCGCCTCGAGTTTCCTGAGCTGGGTCGGCGCCCTCATTGCCTCCGGCTTGGTGCTGATGACCGTGAAACTCGGCTGGTCCGCGGCCACCGGATTCCTGTTCCTCGGCGTCCTGACCGCCGTCCTGCTGGTCTTCACCCTCAAGGTCCTGCCGGACTTTCTCCTGCGCTTCATCCTGCTGGTGGTCATGCGCCTCGCCTACCGCATCCGCATTCTGGGCGCGCGCCACGTGCCGGTCGACGGGCCCGCCGTCCTGGTGTGCAACTCGGTGTCGTATCTGGACGGGCTTCTGCTGGTGGCCACCCAGCAGCGCCGGCTCCGCTTCATTGTCGATGCCGCCCTCTATGCGAAATGGCCGCGGCTGGCGTGGGCGTTCAATCTCATGGGGTGCATTCCCGTCGATGCGGGATCACCCAAGCTGATTGCCCAGGCCCTCAAGGCGGCGCGCGCCGCCCTTGACGACGGCTATATGGTCTGCGTGTTCGCGGAAGGCACGCTGACGCGGACTGGCAATCTCCGCGAGTTCAAGCGCGGCTTTGCCTATCTCGTCAAGGAAACCCGTTACCCCATCATCCCCGTCTACATCGGCGGGGCTTGGGGTGCCATCACAAGCTACTACCACGGCCAACTGGTCCGGCGCTGGGCCGTCCTCCTGCGTTACCCCGTTACCGTCCTGTTCGGCGCCCCCCTGCCGCCAACGGCCTCCGTCAGCGAGGTGCGCACCGCGGTGTTGGAGCTCTCGTGCGAGTACTACCAGGATCGCAAACCGGTCCGGCGCCCGCTGGGCGAACTGTTCGCCAAGTCCGCCCATGCGAACTGGAACCAGGTGGCGATGACCGATGCCAACGGGAAGCGGCTGACCTATGGCAGGCTCCTGGTAGGGTCGCTCGCGCTGGCCGCACGGCTGCGCCCGTTGACCGGCGGACAGGACAAGGTCGGCATCCTGCTGCCGTCCTCGGTGGGGGGCGCCCTGTCGAATCTGGCGGTGACCCTGCTGGGCAAGACCTCCGTGAACCTCAACTTCACCGCTTCGGCGGAATCCTTCAAATCGGCCATCCGCCAGTGCGACCTGAAAACCATTATCACGGCGCGGGAATTCCTTGAGAAGATCGGGATGAAGGAGGCGCCGCCCGGCGCGGTTTATATCGAGGACATCCTGGCTTCGCTGACCGCCGGCGAGAAGAGGCTGGCCTATCTCCGCGCGATCCTGCTCCCGGCGCGTGTCCTGGGCCGGGTGCCGGAGTTCCAGTCCGACCGTGTGGCCACCATCATCTTTTCGTCAGGGTCCACGGGCGAGCCCAAGGGCGTGATGCTGAGCCACCACAATATCGAGTCCAACATTGAATCCCTGCGGTGCGTGTTCAAGTCGGCGCCCGATGACAATGTCTGCGCCGCGCTACCCTTCTTCCATTCACTGGGCTACACGGCGACGATCTGGTTCCCGCTGTTGAGCGGCTTCTCGGCGACCTACCACGCGAACCCGCTCGATGGAGCGATGATCGCCAGGCTGGTGCGGGAGAACCGTTCGACCATGCTGTTCGCCACGCCGACCTTCCTGATGCTGTATCTGCGCAAGGCCGCGAAGGAGGATTTTGCGACACTCAAGTATGTGGTGGTGGGCGCCGAGAAACTCAAGGAGCGGCTGGCCACGGCCTTCGAGGAACGCTTCGGCCTCCGCCCGCTCGAGGGGTATGGCGCCACCGAGTTGTCGCCCGTGGCGACGCTCAGCCTGCCGCATGTCGAGGCGGGCGGCGTGGCGCAGAAGGGTTGGAAGGAAGGCTGTGTGGGGCTCCCCCTGCCCGGAGTGGCGGTAAAGGTTGTGGATACCGAGACCGGTTCCGTGATGCCCACCGGGGAGGCGGGACTGCTGATGGTGAAGGGGCCGAACGTGATGGTTGGCTACCTTGGCAAACCCGACCTGACGGCGGAGGTGTTAAAGGACGGCTGGTACTGCACGGGCGATGTGGCCCGCCTGGACGCCGAGGGATTCGTGACCATCACCGACCGGCTTTCGCGCTTCAGCAAAATCGCCGGCGAGATGGTGCCGCACCTGGCCATCGAGGAGGAGTTGCACCGGAAACTGGGCGCCACGGGGCAGGTCCTCGCGGTGGCTTCAGTACCGGATGAGCGTAAGGGCGAGAAGCTCGTGCTCCTGTACACCGATGAGGCCGGGGACGCGGCACGCGTGGCGTCGGCAATTGAGGCGGCCGAGATCCCGAACCTCTGGAAACCGGCGCGCGAGGCCTGCTTCCGGATCGAAGCACTCCCGGTGCTTGGCACGGGCAAGCTGGATTTGAGAGGCTTGAAGGAGCGGGCAGGGAGAATGGTTAACGGTTAGTGGTTATCAGTTAGTGGTTATTTGTTATTGGTTGGCAGCGAACACCAAGAACCGATAAGAAATAACTGATAACCATTCACTCGGGAGGCGCCATGCAGAACATCGTGATCGATAAACCGTATCAATTCGTTCCGCCCAGCCGGAGCCTGTTCTGGCCGCGGGTGCTGAAGCCTTTGCTGCCGGCCTACCTGAGCCGGTTGCACGGAGTCGAGTCGGTCGAGCTCCTGGGGGTGGATCGCCTGCGGGAGTCGCTGGACGCCGGGCATGGAGTCATGCTCACGCCCAATCATTGCCGTCCGCCGGATCCCATGGTCATGTCCCATCTCGGGTATACAGTCGGTCGTCCGATCCATGTCATGGCGAGCTGGCATCTTTTCATGCAGTCGGCGGTGCAGCGCTGGCTGCTGCCCAGGGCGGGTGCGTTCAGTGTTTACCGGGAGGGGATGGATCGCGAGGCGCTCAAGTGCGCGACCCAGATCCTGACGGATGCGCGCCGTCCGCTGGTGCTGTTTCCGGAAGGGGTTATTTCCCGGACCAACGACCAGTTGAACTACCTCATGGAGGGGACGGTGTTCATTGCACGGGCGGCTGCCAAACAGAGGGCCGCCGCCACTCCGGCGGGGAAAGTGGTCATTCACCCGGTTGCCATCCGCTATTTCTTTGAAGGCGACATCAGGCAGGTGCTGGGTCCTGCACTGGAACATATAGAAAGGCGCCTGTCCTGGTTGCCGCAGTCGGACAAGACGCTGGTTGATCGCGTGGTGAAGGTCGGCGGGGCGTTGCTGACGTTGAAGGAGATTGAATACTTCGAGGGCCCGCGGTCCGGTGATTTGAGGCAGCGCCTGACGGGTTTGATTGATCACCTGCTGGTTCCGCTCGAGGACGAATGGTTGAAGGGGAAACGTGATGACAACGTGGTGACGCGAGTGAAGAACCTGCGGACGGCCATCCTGCCGGAGATGGTGTCCGGGGAGATTGACGAGGCGGAACGGGCCCGCCGGTGGCGGCAGTTGGCGGATATCTATCTTGCCCAGCAGCTCTTCTTTTATCCGCCAGGCTATTTCTCGCCGGAACCGACTGCCGAGAAACTGCTCGAGACGGTGGAGCGGTTTGAGGAGGATCTTACCGACGGGATGCCGGTTCACCGGCCGTTCCGGGCGGTGGTCCAGGTGGGGGCGTCCATCGAGGTCAGTCCGGTCCGGGAGCGTGGCGGGGAGGGGGATCCCGTGATGGCGAAGATCCGTCAGGATCTGGAGACGATGCTGGTGTCGTTGAAGGAGCGGAGGCTGGCGTAAGAAGAGGGTTGGTCGGTCATGATGGGCGGATTGTTAAGTTGGGAGGGCGAGACCCGGAGTCGCCAGTCCAGCCGTTGGACTAAAGTTTGGAGTTTCCGAGGAAAGTCATGTGTTTTTGGTGAAAATGACAAGGTGCGAAGTTGAGCGGCGGCAACCTGCTCCGCACAGGCGGTTGTGATATTGCCCGGATCGAGGCCTCGAACCATCCTGTACACCTGGGCATCGATGTAAAATCGTCCTCTAATGATCCCCCAACAACTCAACAACCCAGCAACCAAATTCTGGTGTTACACCAATATTGATGTTGCTTGATGATGGAGTTCACGGTAGATTTTTATGTAAGTGCGAGCGGCCAGTCGCCCGTATGCACCTTTCTTGAGGAACTCAAGGAGAGCGATCCGGATGACCACATGGCATCCGGAACAAGGGGCAGGGCATTCCGCTCAGGGACCTTGAAACCGCACAGAAGCGGATGTATGACTGGCAGGGACGATACGTAATATGAAGAAGACCAACTTTGATCTCTATTTGGAAGAGCAGTTTAAGGATCCTGGCTTTATCGAACGGTTCGAGAAGGCAGGAGAGGCCTGGGACGTCGCCGTGCAGATCGCCGACTTGCGGCGAAAAGCGGGACTCTCACAGAAGGCCTTGGCGCTTAAACTCAGGACAACCCAACAGCAGGTTAGCCGCCTTGAGTCGCCTGCCTATGAAGGCCATTCCTTGAGCATGTTGCGCCGCGT
>CAYOQM010000050.1:10784-14410 GCA_964406065.1 uncultured Verrucomicrobiota bacterium | reverse complement strand
GAGATCCTGTTCGACCTCGTATTCCACGGGAAGCCCGTGGCAATCCCATCCAAAACGGCGGCTGACATAATGCCCGCGCATGGTTTGATAACGCGGCACGATGTCCTTGATCGTTCCCGCCAGCAGGTGTCCGTAATGGGGCAGGCCAGTGGCGAACGGGGGGCCGTCGTAGAAGACATACTCGGGGGCCTGGCGCCGCTGTTCCAGCGAACGCTCGAACACACGCTCCGCCTTCCAGAATTCGAGAATCTCCAACTCCTGGGCCGCAAAATCAACCTTCCGAGAAACCGCCTTGAACATACGACTTACCCTTTCAACCCCTTGCGCCCCATATCGCCTCTCGCCATGCTTGCCCGGACCGTTTGCCGCGCGATTTTCCTGAAGGATTCGGGACCGTGTTTCAGCTCGTGCGAGCCGCGGGTGATCTTGCACAGGCTGATGCCCAGCCGCGCAGCAATGGCCCGCTGGGTTAACCCTTTCTCAAGGAGGCAGACCAGTCTCCAGCGCAAGGCGATCTTATCGCGCTCCCGCGGGGTCAACAAGGCGTTGAACACCTGGACCAGATCGTCTTCGCCGAGCCGGGCAAGGACAGACGACAATTCACGCAACGACCCATCCACCTTGGAATTCGTCCGGGTCATCTAGAACTTGTAACTCAGGTAACCGCCGAATTCCACATCTTCGAACGTGAACTTGTTCAGTTTGCTCCAGGACTCGAACACGTAGTAGGCGTTGGCCTGCAGGCTGAGCCGGTTCCCAAGCGGAACATTCAGACCCAGTACCCATTGCCAGTAAAGGTCCATCCAGTCGTCACCTCCCGGACCGCCGCTGGTATAGGTGGAAAGAATTCCAAGCCCCCCCTGGAACATGCCGTCGGTGAACAGGAGATTGGCTTCCGGGGTAATGGCGTAGTCAAGATCCTTGCGATCCTCGAATTCCGGGGTGAACCCGCAGAGCAACTGCAGCAGACCGTTCTCATCCTGGATCTCGTACCCGAGGCCATAACTCAGATCCCCGTCCGCATAAGGCAGGGCGGCAAATTCCGAGTGTTGCATGTGATAGCGTACTCCCAGGTCGATCCCCTGCGAGCCCGCCGCCATACCGACGCCTGTCATGAGCATCAACAATACCCCGCCTGCGAACATGGATTTCAGTGTTTTCATAGTGCGCGCATCATACCCGCTACCTGTCCCCAACACAATGAGATTTAGAAATTGCGGATTGGAAGGCGTCCACGATGTCAGTATAGTGGTTCGTTCGGAAGTCGGCGGACCCTCACGCCGGGATCACGGCTGGGATCATGAACATGAAAGACGATGCGCAAAATATGCTTTCGCGGCAAGGGTTGGATGGCGAACAGAACCTGCAGGACCTATTGCAGGGATTGAGCGGAATCCTGACCCGGTATTATACGCAGCCGGAAGGAACCCCCGTCATCCGCCACCAGTCGCGCGACACCTTGTACAGGGATTTCCACGAGCCTGCTCCGCCGGAAACCGGACTGGGCATGACCGCGGTGCTCAACGACTTTGAATCGCGCCTGCTCCCGCAAAGCATCCAAAACTGGCACCCCCTGTCGCTCAACCAGATGTCCGCAGGCGCGCCCCCCGCGGCGGTGGTGGCCGATTGCCTGACCGCCATGATGAATCCCACGCTGGCCACCTGGGAGGCGGCTCCCGCCGCCACGGTGATCGAACGCAATGTGACGGAATGGATGGCCAGCCTGCTCGGGCTTCCGGCAGGCAGTTCAGGAATCTTTGTTCCCGGCGGATCCATGGCCAACCTCCTGGCGCTGGCGATTGCCCGCGACCGGACCTTGAGTCGCGCCGCCTCGCAAACCGGACTGGCAGGGACAACCCCGGGCGCCATCCTGTGTTCCCAGTCAACGCATTATTCCGTAGTCAACGCCGCCCGGTTGCTCGGAATCGGAAGCGAGGGGGTGATCCTGGTGGCCACCGGCCCGCGCCTGGAAATGCTACCGGGCGCCTTTGATGAGGCCCTCGCGGAATGCTCCCGGCGAGGCCGGACTCCCTTTGCCCTGGTTCTGACGGCCGGCTCACCGCTCACCGGCGGGATTGATCCTCTGGCCGAACTGGTGCCGCGGGGACACCGGCATGGGCTCCATGTTCATGTCGACGCCGCCTTCGGGGGTACCTTATCCCTGACCCACCGCCGCTCCCTGCTCGCGGGCATTGAGCAGGCCGATAGCATCACGTGGGACGCCCACAAATGGCTGCACATGCCGCTCCCCTGCTCCGCCCTGCTGGTGCCGGATCCCCTCGTGCTGCGCGAGGTGTTCGAGAATCCCGCCGGTTATCTGTTCCATGACGGCGATGACTCCGGACACCAGGTCGATGACCTCGGGCGCTACACCCCGCTTTGCGCAAAACGGTTCGACGCCCTCAAACTCTGGCTGGTCTGGCGCGCCTGGGGCACCGCCGAATTCCGCCAGATGGCGGAGTCACGCCTTGAACTCACCGCCTGGTTTCACGCCGTCCTCACCGCGGCGCCCGATTTCGACTCCGCCTACGAACCCGTCACCCCGCTCGTCTGCTTCCGGCACCGGCCCGAACTGGAACCGGAACGTCGGGATAGGATGCACCGCTGGATCCGGGAACAATTACGACAACGCGGGCACGCCTTCATCAATATCGCGCGTCTGGCGGACGCGGAGCAGTTCCGCGTGATTCTCATCAACCCGCTGACAACCCGTGATGACCTGCTGGGTTTGATGACCGAAATCCGGGAACTCGGACGGGATTTCCTGGCGTCAACCCTGTAAAGACGGGACTATTCCCAGCAGGCGGCATGACGCCCTTCACCCGCCTTCACCAACGGGGGCCGCTCCTTGTAACACCGGCCGCGGGCTTCGGGACAGCGCGCTGCGAACGGGCAGCCGGCAACCCCCGACTCCCCGCCGCCGGGGATTGATTCACCCGCTTGGGGATCCGGCGTCATCGTGTCATCGGGATCCGGTACCGCGGATTTCAGCAGCCGGGTGTAAGGATGCCGGGGGCTTCCAAAGACCTCCCGCGTGGGTCCCTCCTCCACCACCCGCCCCTTGTACAGGATGAACACGCGCTGGCAGACATAGTTCACGACCGCCAGATCGTGCGCCACCAGGATCACGGCCATGTGGCGCTCCTCGCTCAAGTCCCGCAGCAAATTCAGGACCTGGGCCTGCACCGAAACATCCAGCGCCGACACCGGCTCGTCGGCCACCAGCAATTCCGGCCCCAGCGCCAGCGCCCGCGCAATCCCGATGCGCTGCCGTTGTCCACCGCTGAATTCGTGGGGATACCGCCGGGCATAGTCCGGCTCCAAGCCCACCTGGATCAATAGCTCCCTGATCCGGTCGGCCCGCCGCTCGCGGGGCACCAGTTTGTGAACCGACAGCACTTCCGCAATGGCATGACCCACCGTCAGCCGCGGATTCAGGGAGCCCATGGGATCCTGGAAAATCATCTGTGCGCCGCGCCTGAACCGCTCCAGCGCCGGCCCCTTCAGGGACGCCACCTCCGCCTCGCGATAACGAACATGCCCGCTACTCATGGGTTCAAGTCCCAGCAGGGCCTTTGCGAAAGTAGTTTTGCCCGATCCGCTCTCCCCGATGATCCCCACCCGTT
>CAYOQM010000050.1:0-10774 GCA_964406065.1 uncultured Verrucomicrobiota bacterium | reverse complement strand
CCCCGCCTCAATGGACAGCGAAACGCCGTCCACCGCGGCCCATTTGCAGGCGCGGCCCTGTTCATCATGCCCGGCGAACCGGACCGTTACCGAACTTGCTTCCAGAAGTGGCATCGCACCTCGTGTCCTTTCCCAATGGTCTCCAGAACCGGCTCGGTGGTCCGGCAAAGCTCCCCGGCCAACGCGCACCGGGGATGAAACCGGCAGCCCGCAGGGATCCGCGCCGGGTGTGGTACCGTCCCTTCAATTCCCGTCATCCGGTCCACCGTCCGGTTGAGCCGGGGGACGGACGCCATCAGCCCCTTCGTATAGGGATGCGCCATAGCCCGCAGCACGTCCTGCGTCGGCCCGGCTTCGACAACCCGCCCGGCGTACATCACATAAACCCGAGCGGCATTCCTCGCCACAAGCCCCAGGTTATGGGTGATCAGGAGCACCGACATGTCGAACTCAGCCCTGAGCTGGTTGAGCAGCGTGAAGATCTGGGCCTGGATGGTGACATCCAGCGCGGTGGTGGGCTCGTCGGCCACCAGGATCTTCGGGTGACAGGCCAGCGCCATGGCAATCATGACCCGCTGTTGCATGCCGCCGCTGAACTGGTGCGGATACGCTTTCCACCGCCGCTCCGGCTGGGGAAGCCCCACGCGGTTCATAAGGCGGACCACCTCTCCGATCACATCGGGAACGTTACGGTGCAGCCGGATCACTTCGGCAATCTGGTCGCCCACCCGTTTGACCGGATTCAGGGACGAGGTGGGATCCTGGAAAATGTAGGACAGCGTGGCGCCCCTGAGTTTCCTTAATTCGGGTTCAGGCATTCCCTGTATTTCGACCCCCCCGATGCGGATGGATCCCGTCTGGCGCAACCCGGTGCCGGCAACCAAACGCATCAAGGCGAGCGAGGTCAGGCTCTTTCCGCAACCGCTTTCCCCCACCAGCGCGACGGTTTCCCGTTCCCGCAGCACCAGATCCACCCCATCCACGGCGCGAACCGTCCCCTCGCCGGAGGCAAACTGGATCTTCAGGTCCCTTACCTCGAGCAAGGCCTTGTCATTCATGACGTCGTTTTCCATTCATTCCCCAACCCGCCCGTTGATTCCGAACCGAAGGTCAAAAGGGCAGATCGCCGGTTGATTTGCCCTCCGCTCCGGCCGGGACATCGGGTTCATCCTCGAAGGGCTCGGCCTGAACGGCGTCATTGTTCTTCACCAAAATCTCAATCCGGCGCTCGACCTGGTTGAGTTTCGCGGAGCAGAGTTTCGAAAGGCCCTGACCTTCCTCAAACCGCTTCATCATGTCTTCCAGGCTCAGCTTTCCGCTTTCCATTTCCTCGACAATCGTCTCCAGCCGCTCCAGGGCTTTCTCAAAGCTGATCTCGTCCTGCGGCTCGGCCTGCTGTTCAGTCTTTCTTTTGCTCATGTATCACCTGTGATGTAAAGTCGCCTTCGCCCACACGCGTCCGGACCGTCTCGCCCGGCGCCACCTCGCCAGCCGACCGGATAGCCTGGCCCCTGGCATTGAACGTAATACTATACCCGCGTTTCAGCACGGCCAGCGGATTGTAAGCCGCCAGTTGCCGCTCAAGACTCCGGATCCGCTGACTGCGATCCGTTACGGTCAGGGAAAGTTGGCGGGACAGGCGGGCCGAGAGATCATCGGCCTGCTGCTGTCCATCCCTGAACCGGCGCTCCAGAATATGCCGCGTCCGGGTCTGGAGTCCTTCGATTTTCTGTCGGTACACCCGCGCGGCGTTGACGGGCTCCCGAAACACGTAACTGCGGGCGGCGGCATTGAACCGGCTTCTCGCCTCCAGCAGGGCATGCTGGAGTAGCCGGGTCATGGCCAGGGAGTGCTGTCGCAGGGCGTCCAGGAATTCCTCCTTGCGCCCGACCACGATCTCCGCCGCCGCGGAGGGCGTCGGCGCCCGTACATCCGCGACGAAGTCGCAGATGGTGAAATCGGTCTCATGTCCGACCGCCGAAATGACGGGAATCTCCGAGCGGGCGACGGCCCGGGCGACGATCTCCTCGTTGAAGCACCACAAATCTTCCAGGCTTCCGCCCCCGCGCCCGACGATCATGACATCCAGGCCCCCCCGCCGGTTCAACAGGTCAATGGCGTCGGCGATCTCCTGCGCGGCGCCATCGCCCTGGACCCGTGCCGGCGCGAGCACCACGTGCAGGTTCGGGAAACGGCGCCGGAGCACGTTGAGAATGTCGCGGATGGCGGCGCCCGTGGGCGACGTCACCACCCCGATATGGCGGGGCAGCAGGGGTAACCGGCGCTTGCGGCCCGCCTCGAACAATCCCTCCGCGGCCAGTTTTTTCTTCAGGGCCTCGAAGGCGGCCTGCAGGGATCCCTTTCCGACCTCCTCCATCCGTTTGACAACAATCTGATAGCTGCCGTCGCGCTCGTAAACCGTCAGCGCGCCATGAGCCCGCACTTTGATGCCATCCTTCGGGATAAAAGGCAGTCCGCGCATATCGCTGCGCCAGATCACCGCGCGGATCTGGGCGGCCTCGTCCTTGATGGTGAAATAGCAGTGTCCGGAGGGAGGCTGGCGCACATTGGACAATTCTCCCTCGACCCCCACGGCGCCGAACTGGCCCTCGACCACCGACCGGAGTTGCCGCGTCAACTCCGTGACGGTGAAGACGCGCGCACGATCCGACTCTGCCGCCATCCGGTTCATTTCGGGGAGTCCAGGTACTCCCGTATCCGGGTGATCTTGCGTGCCCGCCCGGTGGTTTCATCCACATCGATCAATGCGCCTTCCAGGGCCACATTGTGTTCGGCCACCTCGAACTTCGCGGGCATGCCCGTCAGGAATCTTGACATCACCGCGGTATAATCGCAGCCGATGATGGAGTCTTTCGGCCCAGTCATCCCCAGATCAGTCAGATAGGCGGTCTTCTTCGGCAGGATGATTTCATCCGATGTCTGGACATGCGTATGGGTTCCCACCACGGCGCTGACCCGGCCGTCCAGATGCCGCCCCATGGCCATCTTTTCCGAGGTGGCCTCGGCATGAAAGTCGACCAGGATGACCTTCCCCATGTTGGGCTCCTTGGCGAGCAAGGCGTCCACCGCGCGGAACGGACAGTCCATCGGCGGCATGAACACGCGGCCCACCAGATTGATCACGGTCACCCGCCCCTTGGGCGTCTCGACGGTGACCACTCCGCGTCCTGGACACCCCGGCGCGAAATTCGCCGGCCGGATCAGGCGCTTCTCGATATCCAGGAAGGAGGCGATCTCCTTCTGATCCCACATGTGGTCCCCCATGGTCAGGACATCCGCCCCGGCCTCCAGCAGCTCCGAGGCAATGATCCGGGTGATCCCCTTGCCGCCCGCCACGTTCTCGGCATTGGCCACCACGAAGTCCACCGCCCCGCTGCGCCGCAACTGTCCGGCCACCCGTGCGAAGATCTTGCGGCCGGAGGAACCGACCATGTCACCGGTGATCAGGATGTTCATCGCGCGTACTCCACCGACCGGGTTTCACGAACCACCATGACCTTGATCTGGCCGGGATACTGCAGCTCGCTCTCGATTTTCTTGCAAATATTGCGGGCCAGCGACATGGCTTCATGCTCGTTGACCTTATCGGGTTGCACCACCACGCGGATCTCGCGTCCGGCTTGAATGGCATAGCTTTTTTCAACCCCTGCAAAACCATCGGCGATGGCCTCCAGTCTTTCCAGCCGCTTGACATAGATATCCGTGTTCTCGACCCGCGCCCCTGGACGGGATGCGGAAATGGCGTCGCCTGCGCCGGCCAGGATGGCGTAGAGGCTTTCCCCGGGAACCTCCTCATGGTGCGCCGCCACGGCGTTGATCACCACCGCCGTCTCGCCAACGCGACGAAGGAAATCCGCCCCGATCAGGGCGTGACTTCCCTCCACCTGATGATCCAGCGCCTTGCCGATGTCATGCAGCAGTCCGATGCGCTTGGCCAGCGTGACATCGAGGCCCAGTTCCGCCGCCATGGTTCCCATCAACTGGGCGACTTCGATGGAATGCATCAGGACATTCTGGGCGTAACTGCTGCGGTACTTCAACCGGCCGATCGTCCTCAGCAATTCAGGATCCACATCGCGCGCTCCAATCTGGTACACGGCGTCTTCGCCCGCCTGCCGGATGCATTCGTCGATTTCCTCACGCGTCTTGGTCACCACCTCCTCGATGCGGGCCGGATGAATGCGTCCGTCCAGAATCAGGCGATCGAGGGAGAGTTTTGCCACCTCGCGGCGGACGGGATCGAAGCCCGACAGCACCACCGCCCCCGGGGTGTCGTCAATGAGAAGGGTGACACCCGTGGCGGCCTCAATGGCCCGTATGTTCCGGCCGTCTCGGCCGATAATCCGGCCTTTCATCTCCTCATTGGGCAGGGTCACCGTACTGGTCATCAACTCCGAGGCATGGCCGAAGGCATACCGCTGGACGGCCAGGCTCACGATTTTCCGGGCTTCGCGTTCCGCCGTGTCCCGCGCTGTCTCCTGGAGCCTGCGGATCAATCCACCCGCCTCGTTGTGGACTTCGGACTCCAGGCGGCTGAGGAGGGTCTGCCGGGCCTCTGCCTCCGTCATCATGGCGACCCGCTGCAACTTCCCCTTCTCCTCATTGACCAGCCGCGACAAGTCTGCACGCAGCTTTTCATTTTCAGACGCCTGTTTTTCAATCTCAGCGGATCGTTCCTGAAGGGCTTGCTCCTTCTTGTCGAGCAGCGCCACCTTGCGGTCGAGATTGGCTTCATGCTGCGACACGCGGTTGTCGAGCACCGCAAGCTCCTCGCGGCGCGACTTGGTGGAGGCCTCGAAGTCCTCCCGCGCCTTCAACACCTCCGCCTTGGCGTCCAGTTCAGCCTTTCTGACAATATTCCCGGCGTCCTTCCGGGCCTCCTGGAGCAGTTGATTAATGTCCTGTTCCATCTGGGCTGAACGGACGGAACGGATCAAGGCTCTCGCCCCGTATCCGAACCCTATCCCTGAAACGGCCGCCAGCACCGTAATTAACATCTGATCCATGCCACACGCTCCTCTAGTCTCGATCAGGCCCTTCCGGACCTGTTATTGTCATCCGCCTCATGAAGCCCGGTAAAGGGCTTCCTCGGTCACCACCGCATCCATCCCCACATCCATTTCACTGACCGGAATCTCCGGCAGCACCTCTGCAGTAAAACAGATTCCCACGCGGCAGTCCAGACGTCCGGCCAGGCGCGCCAGCATCCGGTCATAATAACCGCGTCCGTGCCCGAGCCTGGCCCCGTTGCGGGTAAACGCCACCCCGGGAATCAACATGAGGTCAAACCGGTCCGGCTTGGCCCAATGGGGGTTAAGAGGCTGCAGCAACCCGAACGCCTCCCGGGTCATGGGCTCGTCAGGACTATACCATGCCGGCATATATTCGCCATCATCCCGTCGGGCGGGCATGGCCACCTTCTTTCCGGCCTTCCAGGCGGCCTCCAGGATAGGCCGGGTGTCCACTTCGCCGGGCAGCGACAGGAAACACCCGATCACGGAAGCGCGCTTGAATTCCGGCAAGGCTGTAACCCGGTCGGCGATGCGCCGGCTGGTGGCGGACACCCAGCCCGCATCCCGTGCCGCGCGTGCCTTGCGCATCAGATCGCGCAATTCCGCTTTGGAGGGTGTGTCGCTCATGTGGTTTTCCGCTTCTTCAAGTCGTCCATCCGCTTCCTGATCACGTCTTCATAACCCGCGGCAACCGGCTCGTAATAGACCGCCGATGTGGGCAGGTATTCCTGGTCGACAAAATGGCCTTCGAAATCATGGGCATACTGGTAGCCGGTGTGCCCCAACTGTTCGGCTCCTTTGTAACTGGCGCTGCGCAGGTGCCGGGGAACAGGCAGGACGCGCCCTTTCTCGACATCCTCCATGGCCTTGGCGATGGCCAGATAGGCGGCATTGCTCTTGGGCGCGGTCGCCAGGTAGGTGGTGGCCTGCGCCAGGATGATTCGGGCTTCAGGCATGCCCACGAAAGCCACGGCGTCCATGGCGGAAGCGGCCAGGGTCAACCCGCGCGGGTCGGCATTGCCGATGTCCTCGGAGGCCAGGATCACCAGGCGCCGCGCAATGAACCGCGGATCCTCCCCGGCATAGAGCATCTTGGCGAGCCAGTAGACGGCCGCGTGGGGATCGGATCCCCGCACGCTCTTGATGAAGGCCGAAATCGTGTCGTGGTGACCGTCCTCGTCACGATCATAAACCACGGCCTTCTTCTGGATCGATTCCTCCACCACCGTCCGGGTCAGGTGAATGCGGTACCCCTCGCCCGGCGGCGTGGTCAGGACCGCGATTTCAAGGGCATTGAGGGCGCGTCGTCCATCGCCTTCGCACACCTTGGCAAGATGGGCCAGGGCCTCCTCGTCGGCCTCCACGGGCCAACCACCCAGTCCGCGCTCATCGGTCAGCGCCCGCCTCAGGAGCGTGACAATGCCGTCCTCGGAAACCGGATTGAGCTGAAAGACCTGCGACCGCGAGGTGAGCGGACTGTTGATAAAGAAAAAGGGATTATGCGTGGTGGCGCCGACCAGGGTGATGGTGCCGTCTTCCACATGCGGCAGGAGGATATCCTGCTGGGACTTGTTGAAGTGGTGGATCTCGTCGATGAAGAGGATGGTTTCCTTGCCTTCATTTGTCTTGCGGTGCTGGGCGGCGGACAAAAGGGCGCGCAGGGTGGTCACATTGGCCAACACCCCGCTGGTGCGCTGGAAATTGCGACGGGTGACGGCAGCGATGGCCTCAGCGATCGATGTCTTCCCGCAGCCGGGCGGGCCATAAAGGATAATGCTACCGAGCCGGTCGGCCTCGATGGCGCGGCGCAGCAGCTTTCCCTTGCCCATGATATGATCCTGTCCGACAATCTCATCCAGGGTCCTGGGACGCATACGCGCCGCCAGAGGTTGAGTCTTCGCCGTTGGACCGGCCTGTTCCTTCTCAAATAGATCCATGGAGTCCAGTCTCGAAACAAAGAGCCCCGCCTTGCCGCAGGGGCGCGATCTCTTGACCTCAGTTAATGAGGTGGGAACTCTATCCGGCGGGGTCCAAATCCCGTACATGACGGGCGTGTGGGTGCCGCCGTATTCAACTTCCCATTTTCCAGATTATCGGGTTAGAGATGTCGGCCCATACACGAACAAGGCAGGGCAAATCCATACCACGCTCTCGCCGTTCCTCACTGGCACCATAATACTCCTCCGTTCAACCGGGCGTCAAGGACACTTGGCCTTCAGGGTATCCCCTCCCGTGATTCAGGTTTTCTCCTGATGCCGAATCAGGGTTCCCCCGATAGACACCCTTCGCCTGAAGTTTAGACTTCCCCCACGTCGATGCTATGGCTCACAAGGTCATCCGAAAGTCGCACACGGCGATGGATGAGAAAAGGAGGCCAACCCAAACAGTCCCCTGTCTTGAGAAGCGACCTGGCAAGAATGTTCACACCGAAAGGAATAGGATCATGAAGAAGTTAATGTTCAGCGCGATTCTGATAGTGGCGGCTATTGCAACGGTAACAACGGCCCAGGACATCAAGGTGTCGCGGGTGGGTGTACATGGGGCCTACTCGATGGGCGGCGATGTCGAAAAAGAGACATTCGGATACGGCATCCAGGGTGAACTTTCGCTCTGCCCCTACGGAGGGATCGAACTGGCGGTCTCGAAGTTCAGCGATGAATACGCCGAGGAGGGAGTGTCGCTGGACATGGACACGACCACAATCGGACTCTCACTGGTGGGCCGACTGCCTTTGTCGGACAAGGGGACGGTATATGTCCTGGCGGGAGTGGACTACAACCTCGCCAGCATGGATGCCAGTCTTGATCCATCCCTGTTCTCGTATAACGGACACGTGGCTCAAGCCAGCGTGGATATCGATAACGAGTTCGGCTTTCACTTCGGTGGCGGGCTGGAGTTCTTCCTGTTGAAGAATCTCTCGCTCTTCGCCGAATACCGTTATACGGTTCTTGACCTGACAACGGACATCACCGTGTCATTGATGGACATCTCCGAGTCGGAGAGCAGTAAGGGAAGTTACGACTTCGGCCTTGCCAAAGTCGGCCTTAACTACCGGTTCTAGAGCCCTGACTTCCCGCCGCGGTTCAACTCCCCCCCCCGTTGACGCGGCAACAGCCACCGCCCTCAGCGGTGGCTGTTTCTATGATTGAAGGACGCCCCCCCACCCTGGCTTCCAGATCTAGCGGACTCACCACCGATCCGTCATTACAACTTGGCTTATCCCGTCATCACTCAACTTCAGTTTGTCGATGCACAAAATCCGTTTTCCGGGGGCCTTTTCGCCAATGATACGACGATGGTAGACAATCACCCACTCGCCATTGTCCAGGTTAAGGCAACTATGATGCCCAGGTCCATCTGCGATGGGTGCCTGTTTTTCCAATAGCGTTCCCTTACTCTTAAAGGGGCCGATAGGATAATCGCTTACCCCATAGGCTACCTTGTAGGTTCCGTCTGTCCAGGATCCCTCTGACCACATAAAGTAATAACGCCTGTTATGCCTGAGCATGCACGGTGCTTCAACGTAGCCGGGCGGGGTGATCTCCAGGAATCTGTCCCCGTTTTCAAATGCGGAAAAGCCGGTCATGGTCTCGTTCATCTTGGCGACGTTACAGTGACCCCACCCGCCATAGTAAAGGTAGATGGTGCCGTCATGCCTTGTCCAGTTTATCAGGTCACCGGAAGAAAAGGCGTCGAGGTTGAGTTGTCCTGCGTAGTCCGTATGTGAACGCGTCACATAGATCCAGTACTTGCCCGCATATCTTCGTGCTTCCGGATCGGCGTACCAACCGGAAACAATGGGGTTCTGTATACCTTTCATATCCGACCTTCCGTCCCAACGGCGAACATATGCTCCGACTGTTCACGGATTCAGGAAAGGCCAGTCAAAACAACCTTCCCGCATCTCAAGAGGTCACACTCGCGCCTAAAAAACCATGCTATGACCGCCCAGCCGGAAACTCAAGCATTTCACATAACTCAACGCGACTCACCTCCTTCTCAAACTTGACTTTAGAGTGTTCCCGAGTCATGTATGGCGCATGAGAAAAGTGATCGCTCTGGTCTTCTGGGTAGTTCTGTCGGTGGCGGGAGCGGGCTCCCTGGCGCTCCTCGCCTTCCATCGTGGTGAAAGCATCAGTGCCCTCTGGTTCGTTGTGGCCACGCTGTGCTGCTTCATGCTGAGTTACCGGTTCTACAGCGCCTGGCTCGCGGCCAAGGTGCTGGCACTCGACGAGGCGCGGGCCACCCCGGCGCATACGAAGGACGACGGCAAGGACTATGTTCCCACCAACCGCTGGATCGTCTTCGGCCACCATTTCGCCGCGATTGCGGGACCCGGCCCGCTCGTCGGGCCGGTGCTGGCCGCTCAATTCGGCTACCTGCCGGGCACGCTCTGGATCCTGATCGGCGGCACGCTTGCCGGGGCGGTTCACGATGCCGTGGTGCTGTTCTGTTCCATGCGGCGCGGCGGCAAGTCACTGGGCCAGATGGTCCGGGATGAAGTCGGCCCGCTGGCGGGCGGACTCTCCCTCTTCGCCGTGCTCTGCATCATGGTGATCCTGATCGCCGTCCTGGCGCTCGTGGTGGTCAAGGCGCTGGCGGAGAGTCCCTGGGGCCTGTTCACGGTTGCGGCCACGATCCCCATTGCCCTCTTCATGGGGCTGTATCTACGGGTCCTGCGTCCCGGACGTGTCGCCGAAGTCTCGGTCATCGGTGTCATCCTCCTGTTGCTGGCCGTTTGGGGCGGGCAGTATGTCCACGCCAATGCCCTGTGGTCGGGCTGGTTCACCCGGTCCGCCGTCTGGCTGGCCTGGGCCCTGATGGGATATGGCCTGCTGGCATCCGTCCTGCCGGTCTGGCTTCTGCTTGCCCCGCGCGACTACCTGAGTTCCTTCATGAAGATCGGCACGGTGGCCATTCTCATGCTGGCCATCATCTGGGTGGCGCCCACCATCCACATGCCGAAGCTGACGCCTTTCATCTACGGCAACGGACTGGTTGTCGCCGGCCGGCTTTTCCCGTTTGTCTTCATTACCATCGCCTGCGGCGCCATCTCGGGCTTCCACGCGTTGATCTCTTCAGGCACCACCCCGAAACTGGTCTCCCATGAATCCACCGTCCGCACGGTGGCCTACGGCGCCATGATTACCGAGATGGCCGTCGGCATCATGGCGCTGATTGCCGCCTGCGCAATGGACCCGGGACAGTATTTCGCCATCAACATGAAGGGTGAAGCCGCCGACATCATCACCAGGATCACCCAGGCGGGCTTCCATGTTACCGCCGCCGATATGGAGGCCTTGGCCCGCGATGTGGGCGAGAAAAGCCTTTTCGGGCGAACCGGCGGCGCCCCCACCTTTGCCGTCGGCATGGCACAGATGTTCAGTGCCGCCCTCGGCTCCAGGTCCATGATGGGACTCTGGTACCATTTCGCGATCATGTTCGAGGCCCTGTTCATCCTGACCACCATCGACGCCGGCACGCGGGTCGGGCGCTTCCTGTTGCAGGATGTGCTGGGCCATCTCTGGAAGCCACTGGGAGCCACGGGATCGTACCCGGCCAACTGGACGGCCAGCCTGCTGTTTGTCGGCGCCTGGGGCTGGTTCCTCTACCAGGGCGTGGTGGATCCCTATGGCGGCATCAACTCCCTCTGGCCGATCTTCGGGATCGCGAACCAGTTGCTGGCGGTTATCGCACTGGCGCTGGGCACCACGATCCTCATCAAGATGAACCGGGAGCGT
>CAYOQM010000049.1:0-14510 GCA_964406065.1 uncultured Verrucomicrobiota bacterium | reverse complement strand
AGGAACTTCGAATTCAATGGCTGGGCTGAACCAGGATGAAGAGTTTGAACAAAAGATCACGAAGTTCACGAAGAATGGGTTTTTGCCGCCAGCGGCGGCAGGGAATAAGTTTCTCCTTCGCGTTCTTCGCGTCTTCGCGTGAAACAGTCTTCGATTCGGGGGCCATACCGGCCAGAGGCCGGTTACTACATGAGCGTTGCGCCTTTCTGCTGTAGTAGCCGCCGTCTCGGCGGCATCCTGACGCGGGCCGGATCACGATAACGGCGACGAGAACGGTGGACGATTCCGCCCCCCTAATCGACTCCCCTCTTCGTTTCCCTTTGTCGCCGATTAGGGGAAACGATTATGGAAAACGATTAGGGGGTTGGGGAGAGGAGCGCCGCTCTCTGATGGAGCCGGGGTGCCCTCACCCCGGAAGAGTCAAGAGCGGGACGGGGGCGCCCCCAACGGCGAAACCCGGGCGTCCTGATCCCCGATGACAAACGCCCCGCCGGCCAGCGGCAGGGCTGCCTCCATCAGGTCCTGCGAGGCGCAATGCAGGGTGGCCAGGGGTGTGCCCGCCTCGACCCGCTCCCCTACCTTAACAAGCCCTGACACCCCGGCGGCGGGATCGATGCGATCCGTTGTCTTCGTCCTGCCGGCGCCGAGCAACAGGCTGATCCGTCCTATTGTTTCTGCATCCACCGCCAGCACCGTGCCTGCCCGCAGGGCGGGAACCGCGTGCCGGACCGGCGCCACGGGAAACAGGCCCGGATTATCGATCACCTCGATCCGGCCCCCGTGCAACCCGACCATGGTCTTGAATGTCGCCAGGGCCGCGCCGGAGTCCAGCTTGCGGCGCAGCAGGGGCAGCGCTTCCCCGGCAACGGGAACCACTCCGGCAAGAACCAGCATTTCGGCGCCCAGCCGCAGGGTCAACTCCGTGGCGTCCTCCGGCCCCTCTCCCCGCAGGATGTCAATCGCCTCCACCATTTCCAGGGCGTTCCCCACCGTCCGTCCGAGCGGTTGATCCATCGCGGTAATCAGAGTCGTCACCTTTTTCCCCATGGCGCGGCCGACCTGCACCAGGCTTCCGGCCAGCGCCCGGGCGTCCTCGCGGGTCTTCATGAAAGCCCCCCGGCCGCATTTGACATCCAACACCAGGCCGTCGATTCCCTCGGCCAGCTTCTTGCTCATGATGCTCGACACGATGAGCGGAATGGAGGGCACCGTCGCGGTGACATCCCGCAGGGCGTAGAGTTTCCGGTCGGCGGGGACGATCCGGTCCGTCTGGCCGATCATGGAGCACCCGCAGGACTGGAGCACCGCGAGGAATTCCCGGATGCTCAACGCGGTGCGGTAGCCGGGGATGGATTCCAGTTTGTCCAGGGTGCCGCCGGTGATCCCGAGCCCCCTTCCTGAAATCATGGGGACGGCAACGCCGCAGGAAGCCACCAGCGGGGCGAGCGGAATGGAAATCTTGTCCCCGATCCCGCCGGTGGAATGCTTGTCGATCTTCGGGAGCGAAATGGCCGAGGTGTCCACACAGTCCCCCGAGTTCATCATGGCACGGGTCAGGGAGGCGGTTTCCTCCGGGGTCATTCCCCTGAAGAAGACCGCCATGGCGAAGGCCGCCATCTGGTAATCGGGAATATCCCCGCGGACATACCCCCCGATGAAAGACTCCAATTCAGCATCGGAGAGAACCTCCCCGTTGCGCTTTTTCTCAATGATCCATTGTGGAAGCATAAAGGGATAATCCCCTCTATCCTGCCCGGGCCTGTCCCGCCAAGAGTCCCGCGGCCATCATAAGCAACATGGTTTTCTTCATCGTGATAACTCCTTATTCGTGAGGGTTGATACGCGCGTCCCTATCATGCATTTCCCGGTTTGAGAGAAAAGGAAAAACAGAGCCTCAGTCAAAATGCTCATACCCGCGAAGCGTCAGGGGGCGGCGGATTCCCGCCTCCCGCGTTTCGACCCGGTCGCGTGCGGCGGTCATTTCCCCGATACGGGTGCACTTCAGGCGGAAACGCCGCCGCCAGGCCGCCTCGAATGCCCGTGTCTTCGCTTGCGGAACGGTAAAGAGCAACTCGAAATCCTCGCCATCCGTCAGGGCCTGTTCCAGAGGGGTGCGGCCGTCCCGCTGCTTCCGGGCCGCGGCCGACAGGGGAATGCGGGCGACTTCAAGAACCGCGCCGAGGCCGCTCGCGCCCGCCAGTCGCCGCACATCGGTGGCCAGGCCGTCGCTCACGTCAAGCATGGCTGTAGCCCAGCCCTGCGCCCGGAGCCAGCTCCCTTCTGCCAGCCGGGGTTCAAAGCGGAGATGATGTCCGGCGCGACTCCCTCCCAGTGCGCCGGTGACATAGAGCCCATCGCCGCGGCGGGCGCCGGATCGGAGCACGGCGGTTCCGCGCGGGGTCCGTCCTATGGCAAACACATGCAGCTCCAGCGTATTTCCCCGCGCCGTGTCGCCCCCCACGATGGCCATTCCCTGCCGCTGGGCCAGACGCGCCAGGCCGCGATAAATGCCTTCCAGTCGCGCCAGCGAGGTTGTGGCCGGCGCCACCAGATCAACCAGGGCCCACAGCGGTTCGCCGCCCATGGCCGCCAGGTCGCTCAGAACCCGGCCTAGCGCCTTGTGTCCGACCGCCGCAGCCGGTGTCGCGGCGTCAAAATGAATTCCCTCGATCACGGGATCGCTTTTCAGGAGGAGGTCGAAGGCATCGGCGCGCCCCGCCCGGACCACGGCGCAGTCATCACCGATCCCCGTCAGCACATCAGCCCGCCCCGGAACGAGGCGCTTCAGGCGCCGGATCAACGCGACTTCGCCGAGGTGTTTCACCGTGGTCAAGGGTACACGCGCCCCATGGTCCGGGGGAAGGGAATGGTTTCGCGCACATGCTTGATTCCGCAGAGCCAGGCCACGGTGCGTTCCACGCCCAGGCCGAATCCGCCGTGGGGCACGCTGCCGTAGCGGCGCAGGTCAAGATACCAGTCGTAATCCTCCGGGCGGAGGCCCTTGGCCTTCATGCTCTCGATGATCACATCGGGATCCTCCTCGCGCTGGCTGCCGCCGATGATTTCCCCGTAGCCGTCGGGCGCCAGGAGGTCGAAATTCCTGACGACGCGGGGATCCGCGGGCGACACTTTCATGTAAAACGCCTTGGCATCGCGCGGGTAATCCGTCACAAAGACCGGCCGCTCGAACTGGCGTGAGACGATGGTTTCATCGCTGCCGCCGAGATCCTCGCCCCAGGTGAAGGACTGCGCCAGCTTGATGTGATCCGGCCGCACCTTCAGTTCCTGATCCAGCTCATGAATCTCCTCGCGGAGTTCCCGGATGCGGGTTTCGGCCTTTTCCTGCTGCCAGCCCTTCTTGGCGGTCTTCAGGGACTCCTCCGCCGAGGCGAGATCCGCCACCAGCGCCTGCAGCCGCTGCTTCTCGACCTCCAGCTCCCCTTCCAGCTTGAGCCGCAAGGCCTCGCTGCGCAACCGTTCGCCGGCCTCGGTATAGGTGATGCGGGGAAACGGTTTCACGATCTTCTCCAGCGCGGCCACATCGCGTCCGAGGAATTCCAGATCAGCCCGGTTCGTTGCCACGACGGCGGCCACGATGGCGCAAATCATGTTTTCCGCCAGGTTCATGATGTCGTCCACATCGGCGAAGGCCACCTCGGGCTCCACCATCCAGAACTCCGTCAAGTGCCTGCGGGTTTTCGATTTTTCCGCGCGGAAGGTGGGACCGAAGCAGTACACCTTGCCCAGCGCCATGCAGGCGCTTTCCAGATACAACTGCCCCGTCTGGGACAGAAACAGCTTTTCGCCGAAGTAATCCACCGGGAAGAGCGATTGGCGGTCCTCGCCCGCACCGGGCACCAGTATGGGCATGTCCAGCAGGGTGAACCCGTTGTCATCGAAGAAGTTCCGGATGGCCTTGATCACGGTGTGGCGCACCTTGAGCAGGGCCACCGGACGCTGGGAGCGCAGCCAGAGGTGGCGATGATCCATGAGGAAATCCACGCCATGCGCCTTGCGGCTGATGGGATAGTCCTTGGCGACCTGAAGCACCTCGATCGCTGTCACGGCCAGTTCCGCGCCGCCCGGAGCCCGCTCATCCACGCGAACCTGTCCCGTGATTTCCAGCGAGGATTCCTGGGTGAGGGCTTCGGCTTTCTCGAACGGCTCGCCCAGCGCCGCCTCGGTCACGCACTGGCACAGGCCCGTGCCGTCGCGCACGAGCAGGAACACCACTTTACCGCCCGCCCGTTTTCCCTGGATCCATCCCCGCAACTTCACGGTTTGTCCGGCCGCACGCTTCAAGTTCCGTATCAACATCACAGGTATCGGGTCCATTCAAGCCTCCTTGGAGTCATCACAATCAAGACGGTCACGGCGAAGGGGTAGCAGCGGGAGGAATCATCCCGATCCGGACGACGAGTCTTCCGGTATTATCGGCCCTGGCCACTTTTCCCGTCACCTCGTTCACGTCAAGATAGAGCATGCCCTTGCCGGACGCCTTGAGCCGTGTTGACGGGCCCACCAGGAACGGGGTTCCGTCCCTGCCGATCCGCCCCAGCAAGGCCCCGTAATTGAAGCCCGCGACCTGGCGGAGCGCCGGATCAGCATAGTGACTGTAGGTCTGAACCGAGGCCTTGTATCCGCCGGCCTGGCAGCGTTCGCCGCGGGCTCCGCAGGACCATTCCCCTTCCGCCTTGATGGAGATGACCGCGTCGTTCTGGACCAGAAGTCCAGAGGGGTACCACTGGTTGCCGTCAGCCTCGAGGGTGCAGGTTTTCGTCACCAGCCGGGAATCCGGGCGGAAGGTCCACTTCACGACCCGGTTGGTCGTGAACACCTCGTTGGAAAGCACCATGGATTCATACCCCTGCATCACCAATTCAACATGATGCGTCCCGGCCGGAACGGAAATCTTGCAGGGCGATTTGGCCTCCTTGACCGGCGCGCCGTCCAGCAGCACCGAAGCGCCGGGCGGCTGGGTGACGATTCCGACGGATACGGGCGGCGGAGGCTCCTCGCGGCCGGACGACGACTCGGTGACGGCCCCGGGGATGAGCCCCTCGCCCGTCACGCCGACTTGCAGGTCAAACCCGTGGGTGCTGGGATAGTTCGGGGCCGACAGCCGGATTGAGAGATTGAATTCATTTCCAGCGGAGGGCCATTCCACCACCTCTCCGCCCGGCTGGCCCGGAACACTTTTCAGCCGGATCGGCACGGCCGTGCCTGTTGGAAACGCATGATGGGCTACATATTCAAACTTCGAATCCACGCCGGCGATCAGGTTGGCCTTCTCGCTGCGGTTTGTTCCGATTTTCATTTCGGCGAGAGCAATGGCCACCACATCGAGACTGGCGACGGATCCCTTCCAGCGACCCACGGTCACCCATTTTTTCGCCTCGCCCGAGGCGCCCAGGATAACCGGCTGGGCCGGACCGGCACCCGATGCGGCATTGGCGACACCGGCGGGGGCATTCGTCGAGGAGGGAGGCGGCTCGTCCTCCGCCGCCTTTTCCTCCAGCCAGGTCTTGAACTCGAGTTTCAGACCTTCCCGGGCGGACTCGGCGCCGAGTTCCGGCTGACTCCTGATGATCAGGGCGCTGTATTTATCGAAACACTGGCTGGTGAGATTCGAGCGGGCGGCCTGAGCCTCATCCTCGATTTTTTTACGGGCGGTTTTGGCCTCCTGGACCAGGGCATCGAGTTCGCGGCGCACCTTGGGGGGGAACTCAAACGTCCCGGAGGTGTTCAGGTTGGTGAGGGCGTTCTCGAATATCGTCCTGGCATTCCGGGCCACGGCCATGCCGGTGACATTCCGGCTTTGCGTCTTCTCCTTGAGCATCTGGTCGGCATTCTCGAGGTTGACCTCCAGGAGACGCACCAGGGCGCCGGTCCGCGTCGCCTGGATCGCTTCAAGCCCCTTGCCGCAGGCCTCCTTGACCGCCTTGAACTCGGGTCCGGTGCGGGGAGCCGGCGGAGCGGGAGTTTCACCCCCGTAGGCCGCGCAGACCACCGTCACGCCCAGCAGACCGAACAGCACCCTGCACCCGCGGCCCATCATGGCGCGAGGCCCTCTTTCTTGAGGGCTTTCTCGCCGCCCGTTTCCTTGGGCTGGTGCAATCCCTTGGCTTCGAACTCGTACCACCAGACGACCACCCCGCTGTTGATCGCCGAAATCTTGATCCGGGAAATCGTGACCGGATGCTCAGGATCAAAGGCCGTCGGCCCGTACATTTCCTTCAACTTGTCAAGGTCGACGGGCACACGGAAACTGATGTTCACATCCAGTTCCTCGACCATCTTGACCTCCCTGCGGCGAACGGTGAACGCCTGCGGCTCGTGGGCTTTCTTCTGGTCCGTGCGGTCGCTGGTTTTCGGGACAAACTCCTGGTGATAGACGCAATCGAAGATCAGGACATCATAGTTCCGCGTTTCCCCCGGCGTCATCCTGAGGGTGAAAATCTGCGACCCGTTCTGAACCGGATCCGGAGTGATTTCCACTTCCGTTAGAGGCCCGGCCAAGCTCTTGAAGGCGAGGCACACCATGACGCCAATGAACCATTGTTTTGCGGACATGTGCCTTCTCCTGTGCCCGAGCGGGGGTTAATCCATCTTCGTCACACGACGATAGCGACCCTTGTACGTTTCGGCCAGGGTTTTGAGAAAGGCGCCACCTTCCTTGTCGATGCTGTAGCCGATCGCATGAATGACGGGGGTCTTCTTGCCCTTCTTGGCATACATCTCCTCGTGAAGGATCTTGAGATGCTGTAGAAAATCCGTCAAGGTCCACATGCTCTGCGGCACCGGCGGCGGCGTCGGACGGGCGGGCCCGCTGTGAGTGGTCACGACTTGCCAATGCCCCTCCACGGCGGGGGAGCCCTGGTCGATGGCCTGCCCCTCCTTCACGGGGCCCCTGCTTGGCGCCCGGGCCGGGCGGGCGGGGATCCAGACCCGTTGCGCCTGGGCGGGAGGCTGGTTGGCCGCCGCCTGATCAAACTGATTCAGCTGGGTCTCGTGCGTCTTGTACCAGTTGGCCAACTCGGCATTCCTGGCGCTGGCCTGCTCCGCCGTCATCCCCTTTTTGACGCGCGGCAGCCCGTCGCTGATGATCAGGATCGTATCGGCCCCCTGCTCGAAGGCCGCCGTCAAGGCCAGATCCAGGCGGGTTTCGCCGCCGATGGCCGGAATCCCGATATTGGCGGGCTGGATATTGCCGGTCGTCAGGCCGTAATTTCCCTCGGTATTGAAGGGACGGACAAACAACTTGGCCTTGCCCTTGTAGTCGTCGTTCGCCACCACCAGCTGTTTTTCATAGGCGCTGGCCGCATCCGCAAAGACAATGACATTGAACATGGCGCCCTCGGACAAGGCATCGATCACCTTGTAGATGCGATCCTTGACGCGCTGGTATCCGCGGACCCCCCCCTGCTGTTCCTCGATCATGCTCACCGACACGTCCACGAGGATGGCGATCTTGTCGCCGCGCCCGCGGATGCCGAAGAAGTCGAACGCGGACACCCCGTTTCCGAATCCGCTCAAGCCGTACCCCGTTCCCAGTCCCGAGCCCAGGCCGGTGCCGCCGAAGGCCTTGATCTTGGGCTGGAAGCTGGTCTTGACGACCTTGGGATCCATCTTGATTTCAGGCAGGGCCAGCTGCGAGGACATTCTGGTCGACACCATACGCGGGCTCATGGAGGGGCGGCTGGAGCTGCGCTGCTGCTTGGAGACCTTCACCTTGAACTCAAGCTTGCGGGGCTCATAGGTTTTCATCGGCGGCGGCTGGCCGACGAAGGTGGACTCACGGTTGTAGAAGATATGGCTGATGACAAAAATACCCGCCCCGAGCAGCAGCAGCAGATGGATGGCAAAACTGACATAGAGACTCCGGCGGACCACCGTCGACATCGTCTTCTGGCGCCGGTTCGCGACCCAGTCCCTGAACTTATCGATCATCTTCATAGCGTCTTGGTTCCGATCCGGATCACCCGGAGCCGAAGGTTACATCCTTGATGCCCGCACCCGCGCAGGCATTCATCACATCGATAACCCGCGAATAATTGGCCGTGTCCTCCGCCTGGATCGTGATCATGTACTTGGCCTTGGCGGCTTCCGACGACAGGCGGTAGCGGACCAGCGTCCGGACCAGTTCCCCCATGTCCTTGTCCTCGTACATCTTCCCGTTCAGGCTGACAACACCCTTGGAGTTAACCTCGATAACCTGTTCATCCGGCATATCCACCGGGCCGCCCTGCGCCACCATGCCCGGCAGGGTGATCCCCAAATCCGTCTCCTCCTGGCCCAGGCGGGTGACCAGCATGAAGAAGATCAGCAGGAACATGACCGTGTCGATCATGGGCGTGAGATCGATATGCGCTTCCTCGACATGGGAATTGGATGACAGTTGCATGTTATTCCCCGCTCCCGTAAAGATCCTGGACATAGGTCGCGAAGATGACGTCCGAAAGCCCCGCCGCCGCGCAGGCCGCCATGGCGCGCCGCACGATGGAGAACTTCGCCTCGCGGTCGGCCCGCAGGTACAGGCGCATGGAAGGCTCCACCTTCAGTTGCTCCTCCATCAGCTTCTGCAAGCCCTCGTCGTTGACCAGTTTCCCGAACACGAGGAACGGCCGGGCGTCCGTGGCGACTTCCCCGGCCGGCGTCTTCTCGCCGGTCCGCATCACGTTCACCGTACCGCGGCGGCTGGGATCCTTCTGCTTGGCCGCATTGGTGGCGACAGGCAGCCGGACTTCCGTCGGGGCGTCAAGTTTGGACATGGTGGCGGAGCACATGAAGAAGATCAACAGCAGGAAGACGCAGTCGATGAGGGGCACAAGCTCCACTTTCGCTTCTTCGATTTCCTTGGTTTTTCCAATCTTCATGTCACGCTTCCGCCAGAATGGTGATTACGCGTCCGTTTGTGTCTTGGCCTTCTGGGCCAGTTCCTCGAACTTCTTGCCGACGCCCATGACGCCGTCAAGGATCGCGGTAAAATGCCCTTCCGAATCCTTCATGATCGCGTTGAGCGTGTTGCGGAAGAAAAAGTAGAAGCCCATCGCGGTGATGGCGATCATCAGGCCCGACGCCGTACAGACGAGGGCTTCGCCGATGTTCTTGGCCAGCATTTCCGGCTTGCCCATGCCGCCGGATCCGATCTTGGAGAAAGCCCCGATCATGCCGCTGACGGTGCCCAGCAGTCCCCACATGGGCGCCATGGAGGTCAGCAGGGCGAGGAAGTTCACATAGAATCCATAGCGGGACTCCTCACGCCCGGCCGTCTCGGCGATGGCGGCCTCCATCTTCTCGCGCGACGCCAGCACATCATCCGGCTGGATCTGGCGCAAGCCCGCCGTCAGCGACCGGGTGAAGAAGGTGTCCGTCGAGGAGGAAATCTGCCAGAGCTTGACATAGTCCTGCGCGTCCGCCGCCGCCCGGAGTTGTGCCAGGAGGTCGGGAGGCATCATTTTCTTGCTGTTGACGCGCTGGAAATTGATGATGATGAGCCAGACCACCACGACCGAACAGGTTCCCAGGGCCCACATGGCCCACCCGCCCGACTTGATGAGATCAAACAGCGTGGTCCTGCTTTCGACCTTCAGCTGGGTGGCGGCACCGGCCACCTCCGCCGTCTGCGCCATCAGAACCTGTCCGAGCACCACACACACCACCGCCGCAATCACGAACTTCAACCATTGCTTTTTCATATCACACTCCGATTTCCCTTATGATTCCTGTCCTGCTTTAATTCGAATTCCCGCCGGTATCGACCTCGTCCGTCATGCTACCTTCGGCTTCGAGCTTGTCGTTGTCCAGCGTGCCTTTCAACAGCGACGCCGACTTGGCATTAACATCCTCGTCCAGGCCGAAGAACGTGCGTTCAATGCCGAGAAGCTCCTTACCCTGGGTCAGTTTCTGGTCCATGATGGACTGCAGCCGCGTTTTGGCCGTTCTGGCCCAATCGGTCTCCGGGAACAGGCGTGCCACCTCATAATAGACATCCCGGGCCCGATGCGGCTCCAGCAGCGCCTCGTACAGCCGGGCGGACATCATGAGTGCATCAGGAAAGACCTCGATATCCTTGTTTTCGAAGGCGATGGACCTCACCACGGCATTCATGGCCTCGCGGTTGTTGCCGTTAACCTCCCTCATGGTGGCCAGCACATACCAGTAAAGCCCCATGGTTTGATCGCCGTTTTCAGGCATTTTCAACAGTTTCAGATCCCGGTCGGCCTGCTTGATGTTCTTGAGGGTAATGAGGCAGAGCACCGCCTTCAACCGGGCCGCCTCGGCCTCCGGATACCATTCCGCGGTTCCCAGCGCGGTGTAGACACTGTAGGCGCGCTGGGTGATCCGGTTGGCCTTCTCCTCGTCGCCGCCCTTGGTGGAGCGCATCTGGTTCGCCGTCTTGACCAGCGAATTGCCGAGGGTCATGGTCAGGTCAACCATGTTGTTGTTCTTGATTCCCAGATACGGCAACAGGGGGCTGATCACCGGCCAGGCCAGCACGCAGGCCCGGTTCCAGTTCTGATCCATCAGGGCGCGGTTGAACTCCTCCTCGTCCAGGGTCACATCGAACGCAAACCGCTCGAGCGAGGCGGCGGCGACCGAAATGGACGCCCCGGCCGGTTGGGCGGGATCACGATAGAACAACTTGACGCCGTCATAGGAGGTAATGGCGACCTGGGTTGACTCCCCTTTCGCGGCCCTCAATGTAGCCAGGACGGCCACGGGGGCGGTCGTGCCGACTGGAGCGGCGGCGGCCGGCGCAGTCTGCGCCTGGGCCGGGCCAGACAGGCTCATGGCGACCAGCGCCGCAACCCCCATACCTTGTTTGATCCGGTTCATCGTTATTGCTTGGTTATCTCGGCCAGCCGTTTTTCAGCTTCGGCATATTCGGGCAAACTCTTCATCTCCGCCAGTGAAATCATCTCCTGCAGCGTTTCCTGGGCCTTGTTGTAGAGGTTCAGCCGCGTGAGGCACTCCGCCCGGGCGAGGTACGCCTTGGCGCTCCACTGGGTGAACTTTCCGTACATGACATAGATGCGCTCGTAATAGGCGCTGGCCTGCTCGAAGTTCCGCAACCCGCGGGCGCATTCCCCACGGCCATACAGGGCGGCCGGCCAGAGCGGTCCCTTCCATTCACGCACGCCCAGGATGGATTTGTAGCATTCGTCCGCCTCCTTGAGCTTCCCGACCTTCACCTGCAGATCGCCGAGCATGAGCAGGGCCTCGGCGGCCTCGGGACTGGAGGCATAGACCTCCTTGACCAGCGTCAGGTGCTTGACGGCGACCTTGTAGTTGTCGTCGGCAATGGCTAACTGGGCCAGCATCATGCGGGCCTGCAGAGCCGAGTCGGTTTCGGGGAACGTCTTGATGATCGCCTCGGCCACCTTGGTGGCCAGGGCGCGGTCCTTGCGTTTCTGGGCCTCGTCCATCATCAGTTCCAGCACGCCGGAACTGGCGTTGGGAATGTTGTCCTCGCGCACCAGGTCCTGCGTCAACTTCTGCTTGCGCTCATCGCTGAGGCCGGGCTGGTACAGGAGCACGCGTTTCAGGCGGAGCGACAGGGCCACCTGCCCGGCCTTCTCGGCCTTCTTCTGGACGGCCTCAAGATCCGCCCAGCACGCCTCCGCGACCGCCTTGTCGGCGCTCTTTCCCTGGCCGACCCACTCCTCGAGAATCAGGTCGATCCCCAGCGCCTTGCGGTCGACGCCGTACTTTTCAACGGCGTCCCGGAAGAATTCCAGCGCCCCGCGCTGTTCGCCCATGTTTTTCATGGAGGAGCCGATCCAGTAGATGGCCATGGGGATATTGGAGCCCTCGCGGTTGCGGTTGATGTATTCCTTGAAGTGGCCGATCATGCCCTGGAAGTCCCGGATCTCGTTCAGCATCTCGCCCACCCGGAACATGGCGTAGTTGTAGAACTCGATGTTCACGTCGTAGGTACCGACCTTCTTGTAGGCCCTGACCGCGGCGGGCAGGTCCGCGCGCGCGCCGGCAATGTCCGCCAGCATCATCCAGGCCTCGCCGGCGAGGGTATTGGTGGGATAATCCGAGACGAACGCGGTGAACCGGGTTTCGGCCTCCTTGAACTTGTTCACCCCGAAATCGCAGACCGCGCGGCGGTACCGGCCGTCCATGACATAGGGATTTTCGCCGACATGCGCCAGCACCTTGTCGAACTCCGGCGCCGCCTCGTCGAACTTCTGCTGGAACATCAGCCCCATGCCGATCCAGTAGAAGCCGTCATTCTCGCGCGGGTTGCCCGGGAACGTGGTATTCATCTTGCGGTACCAGCCGACGCTCTCCTCGAACTTCTCCTCCATGAAGTTGGCGTAGCCGATGAGGAACATGGCCTCGGCCGCCTGGGCATGCTTGGGGCTGACCTCCAGGGCCTTGGTGAGCACCTCGATCACCTTGGGCCAGTCCTCCTCCTTGGCGTAGATCTGACCCACCATGATCGACACATCGTCATAGTATTCCCCGCCGGGATACTTGGCCATGTAGTCCATTCCGATCTCGATGGCGCGTTCCCAGGGCTGGACGCGCACGGAGCACTGGAACGCGAAATACAGCGCCTCATTGGCGCGGGGTTCGGGCGCGATGCCGTGGAGATACAGGAACAGTTCGCGCGACTCGCGGTAGCGGGCGATCTCCATATAGGCGCGCGCCATTCGGAAATACAGCTCCAGGTCATAATTCTCGATGCCCTCAAGCGCCTTGAGCGAAGCCTCCGCCTCGCCGATCTCCTCCTGCGTCCGCATCAGGTAGCGGGGATCCCCGGGGGTTCGCTTCAGGTTCTCCGCCCGCTTCTGGAGCAGCTCAAGGTATTGCTGACTGCGGGCCACCAGCACATCGTGCGGATAGACCAGCCGGTAGATCCAGAGGGCGTCGCGGTATTTCTCCTCGCCGAACAAATCGTCCCCCGCCTCCAGGGCGGCCATGTTGAAGGCGACGCTGCGGGAGGCGAAGGAGTTGGGGAGGAGCAGGTAGGGCACCAGCTTGTAGACCTTGGAGATCTGGTGCTCCTTGAGGAACGCGGTGGTCAGCAGCGAGGCGGCCCAGTTGCGCCGCGCAAAATCAGGAGCCGAGGAATACAACTGGCGCAACACCGGAATCGCCTTGTCCCACTTGTCCTGCGCCAGATAGCAGCGCGACATGGACATCAGGACATCGGCCTTCAGGTCGGCGCCAAGTTCATAGGTGCGCAGGATCGTCTTGTAACGCTTCAGGGCATCGCCGAACTTCTCCTCGAACCGGTAGCTGTCCGCGATGTAGATGTCGGCCTGCCGGGCCTGCATTCCCGTGCGATAGCGCTTGAGGTATTCGGTAAAGGCGGCCCGCGCCTCGTTGAACTGGCCCAGGAGGAAATGGCATGACCCCAGATTGAAGTAGACCATTTCCATGGAGACCTGGGTGGAGTCCTTCTTGCTGGACCCGTACCACTCGACCAGCTGCTGCAGGTAGATGATGGCATCGGCAAAGGCGCCCTGGCTCATGGCCTTCGAGGCATTGAAACGGGCCTCCCGGGGGGTGGTGGCGTCCTGGGCGGCGACCTGGCCGGCGGCCAGGACGAACCCGACAAGAAGGGCCATCATCCCCGCCGCTGAGCTTCGACTGGTCGGTTTTACTCTCATCATGATCCGTAGCCCCAACACTTCCCTGCCGCTTCACGGAACGGTCGCCTATCCGTCCAAATATGAAGGTGAGAGTGTTAGCGGATTCCCATCGGGAAGACAAGATGAAAGAAATAACTGTTTGACACCCCCCCTTCCCTGGGGTATACAAGCACGCTTTTTACGGCCTGAAAGGTTAATACAGAATGAAAACATCTCTACCCAAAGAGAGCGAAATCCAGCGGAGCTGGTACATAGTGGATGCGGCAGGGAAGCCGCTGGGCCGCATGGCGGTCAAGATCGCCAATCTTCTGCGAGGACGCGACAAGGCAACCTTCACGAACCACATCGACACCGGAAACTTTGTCGTCGTGATCAACGCGAAGGAGGTCAAACTGACCGGCAGCAAGGATTCCAAGAAGCTCTATGAGCGCTACACGGGGTTCCGCAGCGGCCACAAGACCACCACGGTGGCCATGATGCGCGAACGGCATCCTGACCGCATCATTTCAAAGGCGGTCGAAGGTATGCTCCCGGGTAATCACATGAGCCTGAAAATCATCAAACGGCTGAAGGTGTTTGCCGGAGCTGAACACACCCACGCCGCCCAGAATCCCAAGGTAATCGAACTGAAGTAACGAGGTAATCACGTGGCCGAAAAAATCGCAGAATACAGTGCAACGGGACGCAGGAAAACATCGGTCTGCCGGGTACATCTCATCCCCGGAACCGGTAAATGGGTGGTTAACGGCAAGCAGCCGGACATCTATTTCGGAAACGAGGCGGTGCTTCGTTACATTGAGCAGCCGATGAAGCTGACCTATACCCTTTCGAAATTTGACCTCTCCGCCAAACTGACCGGCGGAGACCTGGACGTTGTAGGTGCGGACCGCCTGGATA
>CAYOQM010000048.1:0-14667 GCA_964406065.1 uncultured Verrucomicrobiota bacterium | reverse complement strand
ACAATGCCGGCCTGGAAGGCGCCGTCATCGTTCAGGAAGTCAAGAAGCTGAAGGGTTCCATGGGCTACAACGTGGCGACCCGCCAGTACACCGACCTGATCAAGGAAGGCGTTCTGGACCCGGCCAAGGTGACCCGTATGGCGTTGCAGAACGCCGCGAGCATCTCGGGCTTGCTCCTGACCAGCGAGTGCATGATCACCGAGATCCCCAGCAACGACAAGCCCGCTCCCGCCGGTGGCGGAATGGGCGGAATGGGTGGCATGGGCGGCGGTGACATGTACTAACCGTTCGTAGAAAACGGTTGACCTGTGTAAACGGGGCGCATACACTGCGCCCCGTTTACTTTTTCCATGGAGGTGGATGTTGAATGCAGAATTAATTGAAAAAGCCAAGCAGAAGGTCGCTTCAGTGCCTCTGCTCGTGAATATTGTGTCGCGTCGCGTGCGCCAGTTGAATGCCGGGATGCGGCCCTACCTGAAGCCGACCAGCCAGAATGAGGAGAAGGTCGACATTGCCCTGCGTGAAATTATTGAAGACAAACTGACCGCCGAGATCGGTTTCTTCGATTCATCCTCGCCAGGGTCAGCTACCGTCGGACAGTAAGGACGGATCTTAACCATGCCGGCCAAGGAATCCAGGGAAACCGGAATGGCCGCCACAAACCGCAAGGCGTTTCATGACTTTTTTGTCGTGGATCGAATTGAGGCCGGCATTGAACTCCAGGGAACCGAAGTCAAGTCGGTGCGCGCGGCAAATGTGACCCTGACAGGGGGGTTTGCCAAGATCGAAGAGTCCGGTCGCATGGTGCTGTACGCGGTTCACATTGCTCCCTATGAATGTGGCAACCAATTCAACCACGAACCAACTCGTCCACGAACGCTTCTGCTTCACCGCAAGGAGATCGAGCGGCTGAAGGGACAGATTGCCCAGAAGGGTTATACGCTGGTACCGCTGAAGCTCTATTTCCGCAAGCGCTGGGCCAAGGTGGAACTGGGTCTCTGCAAGGGCAAGCAGGATGATGATAAGCGCGAGTCGCTGCGCCGCAAGGATGCCGACCGGGAGGCGCGCCGTGCCGTCAGCCGTTATCGTTGATCTTTACCGCCGTTTGGGGGTATGATTGAAAAAACCTCGGGAAGGGGCATGACTATGCGTAATCTAGGCTTGGGCGAACTCCTTGTTATTCTGCTGGTGGTGTTGCTGTTGTTCGGGGCCAGGAAACTGCCCGATCTGGCCCGCTCACTTGGGCGCAGTATCAGTGAATTCAAGAAGGGCCGCGAGGAAGGGACAAAGACCGACGAGACGGATATCAAGAAGACCGACGGAAAAAACAACTGATCACATGTTCACGCCGGGCTTCCGGGAGTCACGTTCCAGTTGTTTGAGCGCTTCTTCGACGTAACCTTGCCATTCGCTTTTCGGGTGGCTGACTAGAAAATCTTCATAAGTGGCCTTGGATTCCCCATATCGCTTGAGTGATTTCAGGCAACGGGCTTTGCCAAAGAGTGCGACAGGAGCCAGGAAACCTTCCTTGTGCTTCCCGTAAAAATCCACATAGGCTGCCAGGGCCTGCTCGGCCTGCCCCATGCCTTCCGTGCAATGAACCAGGCCCAACTCGGCAATGGACGCCATCGGATGCCCTGGATTCTTGACCAGGAATTCCCGGTAAGTTGCCTGAGCAGTCACATAGTCCCCGTTATCGTACTGGGCTTTGGCCGCCTGCAGAAGGGAAAGTCGTGCGGCTGCGGTGGAGGGGTACTGGTTGATCACAGCCTGAAGGGCTTGGACGTTTCGGGCTTCTCCCAGCATGCGGGAGGCCTTGTTTTCATTCGACTCGCGGTTTCCGCGGTAGAGGAAAATGGCCAGCACGATAACGGCAGCAATGGCTACGGTAATGATCCAACTTCGTATCTCGCGGGCGCTGTCGGTGAGCGTCTCAAGTCCGGTGGTCACAGGCTGCGCGCTATCCAAAGACTTGTTTTCGTTGCTGTCCATACGGTTGAACCATCCTTCCAATTCTCAAAGTGAACGCATTTAATAAGGGCTGGGAGGAGTTGACGCAAGGAAAAACAGCGTGTTCCCGAATGTCGGAATGTCTTTCCCGTTCTGCTCCGGCCGGTCAAGGTGTTGAAGGGCAATTTAATTATCATTTCCTTCAAAGCCTGATTCCGATAAAAGGTGGCCCTTGCGCGTAGAAAGTCTGCCTGGAGTGGGTCAGGGAAGTGTGGAGTGCAAGTGTTGTAATCAAGGACGGCAATGAACAGTAAAGATGATAATGAGATGGAGTCACGTATCGCCCGTCACCGCATGGGCGACTTCAGGGTACGGCTTTGCGATGCGGCGGGTACACCCATTCCCCATGCGGAGGTGGCCGTCCGCCTCATGCGGCACGATTTCCGCCTCGGCGCCAACGGCTTCCTGATCCGCGGGGAGGGCGGGGGTGCGCTGATCCGGGAATACGAGCGGATGTTCGCCTCACATTTGAATTCGGCAACCCTGCCCTTTTACTGGGGGGGATACGAGCCTGTAGCGGGACAGGAATGCGCCGAGCGGTTGCGCACGATGGCGGAATGGTGCCGCGATCATGGCCTGCGGGTCAAGGGGCATCCACTTGCCTGGCATGAGGTGTTTCCCCCGTGGGCCAAGACGCTCGCCGATCCGGATGTCCTGCGGCTGTTGCGCGAACGGATTGTCCGGCTCGTGGGCGGATTCAAGGGTCTTGTCGATACGTGGGATGTATTCAACGAAACCACCGTGGCAACCCGATATGACAACGCTGTAGGGCGCTGGGTCAAGGACCGGGGTGCGGCGGAATGCGTGGCCGAAGCCCTGCGCCTGGCCCGAGCGGCCAATCCCGGCGCGGAACTCCTTTACAACGACTTCAATGTCTCACCCGCTTTCGAAGAACTTCTTGGGCAACTCCAGGCGCTGGGCGCCCCGTTCGATGCCATCGGGATCCAAAGCCACATGCACCAAAATATCTGGACGGCTCAAAAGACCTGGGAGACCTGCGAGACTTACGCCCGGTTCGGCCTCCCGCTGCATTTCACGGAATTGACCATCCTGTCGGGCCGCCCGAAGGCTGGCGATGACAACGACTGGCACCGCGTGCATGCCGATTGGGCTACGACCCCCGAGGGTGAACAGCGCCAGCTTGAGGAGGGGCGTCGCTTTTACACACAGTTGTTCAGTCATCCGGCGGTGGAAGCCGTGACCTGGTGGGACTTCTCCGATCGTAACGCCTGGCAGGGCGCTCCGGCGGGGCTGGTGCGCAAGGACATGTCTCCCAAGCCGTTGGCCGACTGGCTGAAGAACGCTTTCGGCGAACAGTGGACCACCCGACTGGTGCTGCGGTCGGATGCGGCTGGCGATATTCAATTCCGGGGGTTCTTCGGGGGCTACACTCTGCGGGCCACTTCGGATAACGGCATCTGTCTCGCAGGGGCATGCGATTTTCCGACTCGTGGTGTCCGTGATATCTCGGTAACGATGGACTGAAAGAAGAAGAGAGACTTGAACATGAAGCAGGAAAATGAAGCGGAGGTCGCGCGTCGCCAGAGGGAAACCTGGATGGCGGTGTATCGTGACGGGTTGCTGAACGACACGGTTCCGTTCTGGTTTCCCCGATCCGTGGATAAGGAACATGGCGGATTCATCCATTGCCTGGATCGCGATGGTTCGGTCCTGGACACCGATAAGTCCGTCTGGGCTCAGGGGCGCATGACCTGGATGCTCCTGACCCTGTACAATACCGTGGAAAAGCGTCCTGAATGGCTGGAGTGGGCGACTCGTGGACTGGAGTTCATCGACCGGCATTGTTTCGACACGGATGGCCGCATGTTTTTCCATGTGACACGCGACGGCCGGCCGATCCGCAAACGCCGCTACGCCTACAGTGAATCGTTTGCGGCAATTGCGCATGCCGCCTATGCCCGGGCTACGGGCTGCAAAAAGTCTGCTGTGCGTGCCCGGGAGCTATTTGATCAGTTCACAAGGGTCAACTTCACGCCGGGCCTGATGGAGCCAAAATTCACCGATACCCGCCCGATGATCGGTATGGGGCCGCGCATGATCACCATCGTCACCGCCCAGGAATTGCGGGAAAATCTGGGGGACGACGCGTGGTTGAACAGTTGGATCGACCGCTGTATCGCGGAAATCCGCCAGTATTTCGTCAAGCCGGAGCTGCGTTGCGTTATGGAGTCGGTGGGTCCCGGCGGAGAAATCCTTGACCACTTTGATGCGCGGATGCTGAACCCCGGCCACGCGATCGAGGGGGCCTGGTTTATTATGCGAGAGGGGAAGTATCGCAGGGACCCCGGTCTGATCCGACTGGGGTGCGATATGCTCGACTGGATGTGGGAAAGGGGATGGGACACCGATTGCGGGGGCCTGTTCTATTTCCGCGACGTCTACGGCAAGCCGGTGCAGGAGTACTGGCATGACATGAAGTTCTGGTGGCCGCACAATGAAACCGTCATCGCCACGCTTATGGCTTGGACCTTGACCGGCGACCGAAAGTACGAGCACCTTCACCGGCTGGTTCATGACTGGAGCTATGCGCATTTCCCGGATTCAGAATTCGGGGAGTGGTATGGTTACCTCCACCGCGACGGACGTGTCTCGGTCCCGCTCAAGGGAAATCTATGGAAAGGCTGTTTCCATCATCCGCGCATGCAATGGTATGGCTGGAAACTTCTGGATGGGTCGACACCCTGACGGGTGACTCGTGATCAATACGTTTCAATGGGATAGAGAAAATGAGTATTCCAGTTAATGACCGTGACGTAATACGTGGCCTTGCCACGCGATGCCGGCAGATTGCCGACTCCGAAAGAAACCAGGCCCTGCGAAAGCGCTGGACCGACCTAAACGACCTGCGGCATTCGGGGCCTCCACTGCTGATGGTGAGTCCCGAGGGTGCCTGGCGGGAGATCAACGCCACGATCCAGTTGGAGTGCGGGGACGAGATGGCCCGGGGATGGGAACTGGCGTTGCGTCAGAGAATTTATCATCACGATGTCATCCGCGACGATACCGCTTTTGAGCCCGTTTATTCGACTTTTATTCCGGTGACTGTCGGCGACTACGGTATTTCCTTCAAGCAGTCCCGGAGCGATCAGGCGCTAGGCGCCTACCATGATGAACCGGTGCTGCAAAACCTGGACGCGGATCTCGACCAATTGCATTTCCGGAAAATCTCCGTTGATCGCCAGGCCGGTGAGCATTTCCTAAACCTGGTCAGTGAAACGATGGGGGACATTCTGGATGTGAGGCCCTATACCAACTTCTGGTGGACTTGCGGTCTCACATGGGAGGCAATCAAACTGCTTGGACTCGAGAACCTCATGCTGGCCATGTACGACAACCCCCAGGGGCTCCATCGCCTCATGAAATTCCTTTCCGATGACATGCTCAATTTCATCACGCATTTTGAACGGGAGGGGTTGCTGGGATACAATGCGAGCGGGCATCACATCGGTAGCGGCGGACTCGGGTACACCAGTCAGTTGCCGGATTACGACCGTCCCGTTCAGGGGCCCGTTCTGCTTAAGCATCGCTGGGGGTTTGCCGAGTCGCAGGAAACCGTCGGGGTGGCTCCGGACATGTTCGGGGAATTTATTTTTCCCTATCAACTCCCGCTGACGGAGCGATTCGGCCTCAACTACTACGGCTGCTGCGAGGCCAGCGAGGGACGTTGGGCCTATCTCCGCAAGATTCCCAATCTGCGGTGCATTTCCGTAGCGCCCTGGAGCGATCAGGCCCGGTGTGCGGAGTTGTTAGGCCGCAACTATGTCTATTACCGCAAGCCGAATCCTGCTCCTGTCTGCATGAATTTCAACGAGGCGGAAATCCGTCGTGACTTTGCTGAAACCCTCAAGCACGCGGGTAACCTGAACACCGCCATGATTCTCAAGGACACGCATACGGTCGAAAACGATCCCTCCCGTTTTGCCCGCTGGGTGGCAATCGGGCGGGAAATGCTCGGGTGACAGACGACGGCGACTCACTCAACAAAACGCAATTTTCCGAACGCGCTGAAGTCATGGTTGGAGGGCCGGTTGAGCGTGCTCCAGCGCTGGAGCTGGAACGCCTTGCCGGCCAGGCGCGACCGGCAGAAATTGGCATACCAGATGCCGCCCGTCTTGACCTGTGGCATCCCCTGGAAGTCGGCAAAGGGCACATAGATCTCCAAGGACCAGTAGTCCCCGTCCTTGAAGGCTCCGACCCGTATTCCGGCTGAATCCCATTCCGCGCCATTGGCGGTTCCGTCGTAGACTGCCCCGCGCGAATTGACGACGATCTGGTGATATTTCTCACGCCGTCCCTCGACATCCAGGAACAGTTCGATGCAGTCATCACCGAACACATCCTGATCGTGCTGGGAACGTGTGGCCCGGAGGCTGTTGATTTCCGGTTCCAGCAGTTTGAACCCGAAGATCACGCCCTGTTCCGTCCACACGGCCTGAACGGTGGTGGCCTTGTCAGCGTCCGGCTCCTTGCCGTCCCGGGCCATCTTGAAGGGGTGCGCGGTGGCATCCTTCCAGCAGGGGTCATCCAGCTTTCCGTCGAGCTTAGGCGTGCCGCCGGTCTTCAGCACCGTGAGGGTCGGCAGGTCCTTGCCTCCCTCGTGATAGGTGTCGGACTCCTTCAGGAATATCTCGATTGCCCGGCCTGAATAGTCCACGCGGCGCCGGTAGACGGTTCCCAGGGGCGCCAGGGAGCGTGCCTCGGCCAGCCAGATGCGCAGTTTTAGTGCCTCCGCGCGGGGCATGGTTTCCTCGTGGATCTGCCTCGGCGAGGCATGGTGTCCATCGGGCTGGCTTTGCCATCGTGTCTGTTCCCAGCGGTCGGTCAGGCTGGCGAGGATCTTTCCCTTCGGTCCGCTTGCCGGCCCGTAGGTCAGGCTCACATATTCCGTCAGCGCAGCATCCACGTTGAAATCGGGATTCCACATCAGCCGGAACCAGCAGTAGAAGGTCGGGGTCTGGCTCATCCAGAGTCCCTCGGGTCCCAGTTCAGGGGGCTGGAATCCGCTATCCAGATACGAGCCTGCGACATCCTGCAGGTGGCGCCGCTGGAACGCCTGGAGCGTGTGCGGGTATTGGAAGGGCAGGGCGGTGTCTTCCACCGGGAAACAGGGATATTCCCAGACCCGCACGGGTTTGCCGGTCAGCCGCGCCCATCCTGCGATCATGCGGTCGTGATCGGAGGCCACGGCGGGCTCCTTGTCATTGGCGGCGCCGCGCATGAGGCATACTGTGGCCACCACGTTGGAGGGTAGTGATATATCCGCGGGGGGGAGCGTGTAGTTGCTGTAGGGCAGGAAGTGGACGGTCATGCCGGGATAGCGCTTCCCGATTTCGGTGGCCATGGTGGCGACAAAACGGGTGAGCAGCCGGCTGGCCCGTCCGAGGCCCGGTGCATTGGCGTCGATCAGTTTGGAGCAATACTCGCAATGGCATGCCACCTCCTTGTCGGGCGGGGAAATATAATACACCTTGGCCGTGGGTTCGCCCCAGCCATAGGGACGCCTGTCGCCCTTGAAGAAGTTCTCCAGGTCCTGAAGCATGACGTCCACGGTCCTGGGGTTTCCGTAGCAGGGCATTCCGGCATTGCGTTTGCCGTCCACGTCCAGTTCAAAGCATTCCGGAAATTCCTTGAAATGCATGCCGAAGTTTCCGGGCGTATGGCAGGCGTGTCCGATTTCGGTGGAATTTCCGGCTCGGTATTCCTGCGGTGCGGGCGGCGGCCAGCCCTCGCGCTTGATGCGGACGGGATGGTCGGTGTAGTGAACCGGCGCGACCACCAGGTTCCCGGCTTGCGGCACGATGAACCCATCTGCGCCGGGATGGTAGAAACGGATGCCAAGGTATCGCTCAAGGACATCATATACGCCCCACAGTGTTCCCATCTGTCCGGGATCATTGGCGCCAGCAGGTTTCCACCCGACAATGGCCAGGCCGTGTGAGAAGGTTCTGACTCGGAACCCCTCCGGCGGAAGATCCTGGGCGCCTATTCTTGCCACCTGAGTCAGTTTGGATTCGCCAACCAGGATGACGCTTCCCTGCGTGGCGCCGGCGTCGGATGTAATGGGCAGCGTGGCGCCGGTTGAGAGTTTCACGTATTTTGCCAACTCTGATGCGGCCTGGAACGATGCACTCGACTTATTGGACAAAGCCGCCTCGGCCACCACGATGCTGGCACAGGGCAGGCCGTCCTTGACGAGAGTCACGGCCTCGCCGGGTGGCGTAGCTCCGAATTGAACTTGATTCAGGCATGGATTTGCCGGGTTGCCTTCGGTTGCAACAACGGGACAACAGTACGCCACCATCATCATAGTCATCCATACTTTCATGCGGGCTCCTTGTGAAGAACAGCAATCTATCACGGATCATGCTGACTGTCACCCCCGCCATAAAATCTTAAAAATCTGATTGCAACAACCGAAAACACTATATAGTCTATCAAAAAGGTATAGATGCGAATTCAGTAATATTATGATAGTGAAACATGACTAATGACGGTCAAAATGCAGTTTTGAAGGAAAAGCATGCCCGGGATGTGATTCGTTGGGCTATTGAGACATTTGGATCCCGCATTGCCGTGGCATCGAGTTTCAGCATGGAGGACATAGCGGTCATTGACATGGCGGTTCAGGTCGACAAGAACATCCGGGTATTTGCCATTGATACCGGGCGCCTGAATGAGGAGACCCATGAGTGTGCAGAGGCGGTGAGACTCCGTTACAATCTGACCCTGGAATGGGTCTTCCCGCGGACCGAAAGGGTGGAGTCATTGGTGCGGGAAAGAGGCCTGTACTCGTTCCGGAATTCCATTGATGCCCGTCGTGAATGCTGCGGCATCAGGAAAGTGGAGCCGCTCACGCGCGCTTTGCTGGGTCTCCGAGGCTGGATCACCGGGATGCGGCGGGAGCAGGGAGTTACGCGCTCAGCACTTGAGAAAGTGGAAACGGACTCCTCGCATGGCGGGATCATGAAAATCAACCCCCTGGCCGACTGGAGTCTGGACGAAATGAACGCTTATGTTTCAGGGCGCGACCTGCCGGTCAACCGGCTGCATGGCCGTGGATATGCCTCGATCGGTTGCGCTCCCTGCACGCGTGCCATAAGACCGGGAGAGGAGGTCCGGGCCGGGCGCTGGTGGTGGGAGGATCCGGAACACAAGGAATGCGGCCTGCACGGGCGGTAACAAAACCACGGTCATTAGACTTCACATTTTAGACAGAATTATGAATACACTCGACAGACTGGAAGCGCATAGCGTTCACATCCTCAGGGAGGCATACCGCGAATTCAAGAGCCTCGTCATGCTGTGGTCTATAGGCAAGGACAGCACGGTCCTGCTATGGCTTGCCCGCAAGGCTTTCTTCGGGCATGTCCCTTTTCCCCTCATGCATGTCGACACGCATTTCAAGGTGCCTGAAATGATCACCTACCGGGATCAACTGGCGCGGGACTGGCACCTCGACATGATTGTCGGCGAGAACACTCCTGCGATTGAAGCCCGGCAGACCTATCCGGACGGCAATCTCACGCGTGTGGAGTGCTGCAAGGCCCTCAAGAGCAGTGCGCTGAAGCATTCGCTTTCAGGCGAGTGGCCGAGAATGAGGATGGATCATGCCTCGGGAAAACTGGTTCCCGAAACCAAGCCGGAAGCCTTTACGGGCGTGATTGTCGGGGTCCGTGCCGACGAGGAAGGCAGCCGTTCCAAGGAACGCTATTTTTCCGCCCGCGACCGCCAGAATGAATGGGACGTGGGGGATCAACCTCCTGAATTGTGGAAGCAGTTCAAGACCGATTTCGCACCCGGGACACATGTCCGCGTCCACCCCCTGCTGGACTGGACGGAACTGAACATATGGGAGTATATCCAGCGCGAGAAGATTCCGATCATTCCGCTATACTTCAACCGTGGTGATGGCAGGCGCTACCGTTCCCTGGGGTGCTATCCCTGCACCAGTCCCGTGGCGTCACCCGCCTCAAACGTGGATGAAATCATCGAGGAACTCCGCAGCGGGCGTTTTGCCAACATCGCCGAGCGGTCCGGACGGGAGCAGGACAAGGAAGATGGCGGGGGACTCGAGACCCTGCGTCGCGGAGGTTACATGTGAGTGCGACAGAGGAACAAATCTCCATTGTGATGGCGGGTCACGTTGACCATGGGAAAAGCACGGTCATTGGACGGTTGCTGGCTGAAACCAACGCCTTGCCGGAAGGCAAACTGGAACAGGTGCGGGCCTTGTGCCGCCGGAACGCGCGGCCGTTCGAATACGCCTTCCTCCTGGATGCGCTCAAGGATGAGCAGGCACAGGGCATCACCATTGATGCGGCGCGCTGCTTCTTCCGCACGGAAAAACGCCGTTACATCCTGATTGACGCGCCCGGGCATATCGAATTCCTGAAGAACATGATCACGGGCGCCTCGCGGGCCGAGGCCGCCCTGCTGGTCATTGACGCCAAGGAGGGGATCCGCGAGAACACCAAGCGCCACGGCTATATGATGTCCATGCTCGGGTTGCGCCAGTTGACCGTGCTGGTAAACAAGATGGATCTCGTCGGCTACGACCCGAAGGTCTTTGAGCAGATACGAAGCGACTACACGGCCTTTTTGGAACGGCTCCAGATTCGGCCGGTCAGTTTCATTCCCGTCAGCGGACTCCTGGGCGTCAATATCGTCAGCCGGTCGCCTGAAACCCCGTGGTATCGCGGGCCCACGGTGCTGGAGCAGATCGACCTGTTCCAGCGCAAGGAGTTCCCTCCGGCCTTGCCTTTCCGGTTGCCGGTGCAGGATATCTACAAGTTCACCGAACAGGGGGATGACCGCCGGATTGTGACCGGCACCATTGAAACCGGAAGTATCGCCGCGGGCGATGCGGTGGTCTTCCAGCCTTCGGGCAAGACCTCGAGGATCCGATCGGTTGAATATTTCAACGGGCCGGCGAAAACCACGGCTACGGCGGGTGAAGCCCCGGGGTTCACCCTCGAGACCCAGATCTATATCAGGCCGGGAGAGTGGATGGTGCGTGAGGGACAGCCCCCACTCCAAGTGGGCACCCGGTTCCGGGTCAACCTCTTCTGGATGGGACATGATCCGTTCATCCAGGGGAAGACCTATAAACTGAAACTCGGGGCACTCCGCTCCCCGGTCAAACTGGTTGAAGTGCTTGCCGTACTGGATGCTACGGAACAGGGCACCGTGGAGGGCAAGTCGCAGGTGGACAGGCATGATGTCGCCGAGGTGATTCTGGAGACTCCGAAGCCGGTGTCCTTTGATCTGGTCGGTGATATCGAACAGACAGGACGGCTGGTCATCGTGGACCATTACGAGATTGCCGGGGCAGGGATCATTCTCGCCAATGTCCAGACCGGGGATTCCTCGATCGAGAAACATGTTCGCGAGCGGGAAATTGCATGGAAACCCAGCGCCATACCGATGGCGGAACGGGCGACCTCGTATGGCCATGGCGCCAAGTCCGTGGTGTTCGCCAGCCGCGACGGTATATCCGGCGAAGTCCTGGCCCGGGCCCTCGAGCAGCGGTTGTTCAGCCTGCAGTTCAAGGCCTATTACCTGGGCATGGATAATGTTGCGAGGGGATTGGATGCCGACTTGAGCGAGGCCGGCGCCCCGCCAGATGACCCCATCCGCAGGCTCGGGGAACTGGCCCGCATCCTGACCGATTCCGGACAGATCTTCATAACGTCCCTTTCCGGAATCGATGATTATGACCTCGCCACGCTCAGGTTGCTGAACAGTCCCCATGAGATTGTAGTGATCCATGCCGGCGACGTTCCCTCGCTCAATAAGGAGCCCTCCTTGGTGCTAAACCCGGAAATAGACATCGAGGATGCGCTCGGACAGATCTGCACCCTGCTGAGGCGGCAGATGGTGATTGAGGACAACTATCAAATCTAAGTGGCGGCCAATATCAGGAAATGGATTGCTCATGGAATCTCACAAGCGAAGCATTGTCAAGGCGGTGTGCTGGCGAATATTCGGATTAGTCTTCACCGTGGCTATCGGCTGGATTGTCACCGGCTCTGCTAAGACCGGATTGACGCTCGGCCTCATTGACTTTTTCGTAAAAATCGGCACTTTCTATGCCCATGAACGCGTCTGGCAGAATATCCAGTGGGGCCGGCTTGATTCACGAACCACCGACATCGGGGGCGGGATATGAGTCTTAATCCGCCACGCACCCTTGATGAGGATATTGATCAGTTCGAAGAAGACATCAGGCGGTTCCAGGCTGGGGCATCGACCCCGGATGAGTTCAAGCATCAGCGGACGCTCTGGGGCATCTACGAACAGCGTCGCGATGCCGCCTATATGTTGCGCACACGCATTCCCGGCGGGCGGTTGCCGTCGACATGGGCCCGTGCCATTGCCGGCCTCAATCTGAAATATGGCGGTGGCAAGCTCCACGTCTCCACCCGCGAGAACATCCAGTTTCATGACCTTGCCCTCGGCAGCATCCCGCCTCTGATGCGGGAACTGAAGCAGGCGGGGATCTGCTGCAAGGGAGGGGGAGGGAACACGGCAAGGAATGTCGTCGGATGCCCCCTTGCCGGTCTCTGCCGGAAAGAGCAGTTTGACATCACGCCTTACGTTCAGGCTGTCACACAGCATCTGATCAATGAACCCGGCAGTTTCACCCTGCCTCGTAAATTCAAGGTGGCGTTCAGCGGGTGTGCGTCGGATTGCGCACTGGCCACGGTGACCGATGTCGGGTTCGTTGCCCGCATCCATGATGGGCAGCCCTGTTTTGCGGTATATGGCGGCGGGGGGATGGGCGGCACCCCGCGCCTGGGCGAGGTGTTGGCGGAGCGGATACCCGCGGGTGATTGCGTGCGGGCCGTGGAAGCTGTCCGTCGCCTGTTTGATCGCCTCGGAGACCGAACAAACCGTGCCCGTGCCAGGCTTCGTTTTGCCGTGGCCAGATTGGCACCTGGCGAATTCCGCGCCCTCTTCGCCCGAGAACTTGCCGAGGTCACCTCGGCGGGGGTGCCACACTTGAATCATGACTCTGAAACGTATCCGATTCCTGCTCCCGCGGCCGATGAAACGGTTTCTGCGGTTTCCGGATCCTGTGTTATCCCGCAACGCCAGCCCGGATGGGTGTCCGTTCTCCTTGCTCCCGCGTCGGGACAGATAACCTCTGGCGAACTGCTTGCCCTGGCCGATCTGGCGGAGCGCTTCAGCAGGGAGAAGGGACTGCGGGCAACACCGGCTCAGAAACTGGTCATTCCGTCCGTTGTCAGGAATGATGTGCCGGTGTTGGCATCGGAGCTGACGGCGTTGAATCCCCGATTCCTTGCCCCGGGCGCATTGTCTCGGATCGTCGCCTGTACCGGTGCGGCGACCTGCCGTCTGGGAATCTGCGATTCGCGGGAGGCGGCACGGGCCATTGCTATGGTGCTGGATCAGGCCGCCTTGCCTGCGGATATCGTGAATTCGCTCGATATCCGGCTCAATGGATGCCCGAACTGCTGTGGGCAGCATCCCGTCGGCGATATCGGACTTTCCGGTGTCCGCCAGATCCGTGATGGCCAGCCGGTCTTTTCGTACCGACTCCATTTGGGAGCACGGCGCGGGGAGGGTCGCACCCGGTTTGGCGAATTGGTCGGCACGGTTCCCTCCGGAACTCTTCCGGACCTAGTCGCTGCGGTAGTGCGTGATTTCGTCGCCAACAGGCAGAACCAGGAATCATTGTCCGATTACTACGATCGCCGCGGACGTGCCTATTTTCAGGCCCTGGCTGGCGGGACGCAGGGCGGATAGCCGGAGAGCCATTCGGGAAGCTCTACAGGCGCCCGTCAATCAGATCCTGCGACAGGAAGGCCTTGATGTCGAAGATGACGACGTTCTTCTTGCTGAACTTTGAAAAATCCAGATCCCGGAACTTGTCATGGGCAACAGCCAGGACAACCGCGTCGACGGCGGCCTTCTGGCTGCCGTTGGGGCGTGGACTCAGTGTGATTCCGTATTCGTGCTGGACTTCCTGGGGGTCGGCCCAGGGGTCATAGACGCTTACGTTGCAGCCGAACTCCTGGAATTCCCGGATGACGTCAATCACCTTGGAATTGCGGATATCCGGGCAATTCTCCTTGAAGGTGATGCCGAGGACCAACACGTTGGCGCCGTGGATGTGCTGGTCCTTCTGGATCATCAGCTTGATCACCCGCTTTGCCACATAAGCCCCCATCGAGTCGTTCAGGCGCCGGCCAGCCAGAATGATTTCCGGGTGATACCCGAGCGATTCGGCTTTATGGGTCAGGTAATAGGGGTCAACCCCGATGCAATGTCCACCCACGAGGCCGGGCCGGAACGGCAGGAAGTTCCACTTTGTGCCCGCCGCTTCCAGGACGGCCTGGGTGTCGATGCCCATGCGTTCAAAGATCAGGGCCAGTTCGTTGACAAAGGCGATATTGATATCGCGCTGGGAGTTCTCGATGATCTTGGCCGCCTCGGCAACCTTGATGCTGGCCGCGCGGTGGGTCCCGGCGGTGATGATGCGGCGATAGAGTTCGTCCACCTGTTCTGCCACCTCGGGGGTGGAGCCGGAGGTGATCTTCTTTATTTTTGTGACCGTGTGGACCTTGTCGCCGGGATTGATCCGTTCGGGACTGTAACCGCAGAAGAAGTCGC
>CAYOQM010000047.1:14262-14812 GCA_964406065.1 uncultured Verrucomicrobiota bacterium | reverse complement strand
TCGCCGAAGCGGTCGCGGATCAGCGGAAACGAGGTTTCATTTCCGCTTATCCCTTCGAAAAAGAGCGCATCCTGTTGTCCCATATCAAGGCGGGCGATCAGGCCGGAGCCCGACGCGTTCTGAACGAGATGCTCGGGGCCATTTATCTCACCACTCCCAAACTGGTGGTACTACGTGCCCGCGCCATAGAGATGATGGGCTATCTGACCCGCACAGCCGTGGAGGACAGCCCCGTGATGGAATCCCTGATTGTGCGCAATCATCAATGGATGGAACAGTTGATCAGGGCCCGCGATTTCGAGGACTTGTCCCGGGTTCTTACCGGGGCGCTGAATGACTTTATTGAGGGCATCTATCTGCATGGGTTCAACCGATCCAACAGCCGGGTGAGCAAGGCCCTTGACTTCATCACGCGGAACTACGCGCGCCCTCTAACGCTCACCGAAGTGGCCAGGGAATGCGGAGTGAGTGCATACCGGCTCGCTCATCTCGTCAAGGATCACACTGGTAAAACCGTTCTGCAACTCATCCTGCATACCCGGATTCAACA
>CAYOQM010000047.1:4420-14252 GCA_964406065.1 uncultured Verrucomicrobiota bacterium | reverse complement strand
TTGAAACCACCGACCGATCCTGTGCCGACATTGCCTACGGGGTCGGATTTAACGACCAAAGCTATTTCATCAAACATTTCAAGCGCATCACGGGGGAAACTCCGGCCCGTTACCGGAGAACCCGCGGAATCCTCCCCGGACAGCACATTGTGTAGTCCTCTTGCCCTCTTTCTTTTTACCCGCAGTTTTCTTTTCAATCTTCTTGAAAACCGTTCCGCAGCTGTGAGATGATGAGATGAATTTTTTCCAGTCACGGGAGTGAGTTTATCGCACAAGGGTACAGTCATGCTTGCATCCACCGCACATCGTTCACCTGCCAACGTGTTAGTCATCAACGCGGGAAGTTCATCGCTCAAATTTACCATGTTCGCCATGGCCAGAGAGACGGTAATGGCCCGGGGAATTGTGGAACGGATTGGCCTCGATGAACCTTTTCTAAAATATGAGCGCCTTGATGGAGTGTCCTTCAAGGAACAGGCACTGGTCGTTAATCACGAGGAAGCGCTTGAACTTGTCTGCGCCAAGCTCATCGATCCCGATACCGGTGTTATGAAAAGCCTTGCGGAGGTCGACGCCATCGGGCACCGGGTGGTGCATGGGGGCGAAAATTTTCATGATTCCGTTGTTGTCACCCATGAGGTGAAAAACAACATCCGGGAATGCGCCAACCTAGCCCCCCTTCATAACCCCCCCAATCTTGGCGGTATCGAAGCCTGCCAGCAGGTTTTCACGGCGGTACCCAATGTTGCGGTATTCGATACCGCGTTTCACCACTCGATGCCTGCCTCCTCCTATCTCTATGCCATTCCTTATGAATACTATGAGAAGTTCGGCATCCGGAAATACGGGTTTCACGGCACTTCACATCAGTTTGTTTCCTATGCTACAGCCGACCTGCTGGGCATCCCCCTGGGGGAACTGAAGTTGATCACGGCACACCTTGGCAACGGCGCCAGCATCACGGCCGTCGAGCGCGGCAACGTGCTGGATACCAGCATGGGAATGACCCCCCTCAACGGGTTGGTTATGGGCACCCGTTGCGGTGATATCGATCCCGCTGTGGTGTTATATCTGGCCCGCCACGGCATGACCCCCGACATGATCGACCAGCTCCTTAACAAATCCAGCGGACTCCTGGGTGTCTCTGGCATCGGCAGTGGCGATATGCGCGACAATATTGCAGCGGCGGAAGCAGGCAATATGCAGGCCCAGCGTGCGATTCGTATGTTCGTCCAGCGACTCGTCAACTATATCGGATCCTATTTCACGCTTCTGGCGGGCGCCGATGCGGTTGTTTTCACCGGGGGCATCGGCGAAAACAGCGTCCTCATCCGTGAGCAGGTGACTCAAAAACTCGCCTGTCTTGGATGTCATCTGGATCCGGCGAAAAACAAATCCACCCGGGGGTTCCCGGCGATCATCAGCACGCCCGAAAGCACATTGAAAGCCATTGTGATGCCGACAAATGAAGAATTAATGATAGCTCGGGAAACCGTCCGCTTGCTGAGTGTGACCCCAAAGATCATCCCCGCTGCGGTCAATGCTGCCAACCCAAAGGAACACCCATGAACTTGCTTGAATCTCTGATCCCAAAAGCCAAAATGGCTCAACGCACCCTCATTCTTGCCGAAGGCCATGATCCCCGCGTCATGCAGGCGGCCGAACAAATTGCACGCCAGGGAATCGCCGCCCGGGTGATCGTTCTGGCCACCACGGAGGAAACCGTCAAGTCAATGTCCGGGGTTTCCTTTCAGGGGCTTCCCATCACCCTTCTCGACTACCCGCGCTCGCCCTATTTTGAGCCGCTTTCCCAAGCCTTTTTCGAATTGCGTAAAAACAAAGGGCTCACCCTTGATCAGGCTAGGAAAGCCCTTCTCGACCGCCTTTTTTTTGGCAACATGATGGTTCGGGGCGGTTTGGCGGATGGTCTGGTGGCGGGCAGCATTGCCTCGACACCGGATATGATACGGGCTGCTTTCCAGTGCATCGGCACCGCACCCGGCATAAAAACCGGAAGCAGTTTTTTTGCCATTGAATTGGCTAAGCCAACCCCCTCAGGCAATACAATGCTTTTCTATGCCGACTGTGCCGTAAATCCCGATCCCACTGCAGAACAAGTCATGGACATCGCCATTGCCACTATCCGATCCCACAAAGCCCTGGTTGGCGGACAGGCCCGAGTCGCCCTGCTTTCATTCTCAACCCATGGCAGCGCGCACCATCCGCTTGTGGATAAGATGATCCAGGCCACTGCGCTCACCCGAACAAGAGTGGTGGAACTCGGGCTGGATGCAGTCGTTGATGGAGAACTTCAGCTTGATTCCGCCATCATCCCTTCTGTTGCGGCCCAGAAATGCCCGAACAGCCCGCTCAAAGGTAACGCGAACATCCTGATCTTCCCGGATCTGCAGACCGGCAACATCAGCTATAAGATAACCGAGAGACTCGCGGGAGCGACCGCCTACGGTCCCATCCTGCAAGGCCTCGCCAAGCCTGTCAATGCTCTTTCCCGCGGTTGCACGGTTGGGGATATTGTGGGTGTGGCCGCCATTACCGCCTGCCAAACCCTGTCATAAAAAAGGCTCCTCCGAAGCCAGGGACTTGTATAGACTCTGTCAATCCTATGGCGTACCGATTTATCATCCTCAACGGCGAACAGCGCGGCGAGCGGAGGGATATCGACAACCACCCCCTGCGCGTCGGTCGCGCACTTGAATCAGGGCTCCGCCTGAGCGATCCCGACGTGTTACCGGATCATGCCTTGCTGATTCCCGAAGCGGACGGCTTGATGATCCGCTGCCTTCCCGATGCGAATCCGGTTCAGGTCAATGGGAATGAAACACGGGAATCCGTCCTGCGTCACGGGGATGTAATCCAGGTCGGAACCACCCGTTTGTTTGTCCAAACCTTGGATAATCAGGCCGACTGGACCAGCCTCGCTGGACTCAGGAAATCACGAACCTGGATGGCTATAGGCCTGCCGGTGTTGATATTGGTCGCCACGACAATCCTGACCAGACACTGCCGGAGCACAAACACCCCCCCTCTGCCATCCTCTATTGCCCCCCTGCCCCTAGTCGATCCCTCCCTCTACCAGGATGACTGTCTCGTGACCAACATTCCGCGGGTTCGGATCAACGACTCAATCAGTCTAACCTCGCCCCCTCCGGAGGTCATCAACGCCACCGAAGTCTTGGCGGCTTCCCCAATGGAATCCTCCCAAAAGGACATCTCCACTGCCCAGACGGAACTGGAGGCTGCCACCCGTTTTCTTCAAGCAGCGGAACAGGCGGAGTTCCAGCATCGCGCCTTAACCAATCAGGAATCTGGCACCACCGATCTGATAAAGGCCGGGAGCGTTCTCAATCAACCCGACGGGAACACCAATGCCGCCCCGGCGACGATAACCAATAACCCCATTCAGTCCTCACCGCACTGAAGAAGAAAGGAACCATGCGGAATAGAATTTCAGCCTGCATCCTCACGTTCAATGAAGAACGCAAGATCGCGCGATGTCTCGAGAGCCTGGTCTGGTGCGATGAAATCATCGTATTGGACAGTTTCAGCACGGATCGCACGGTGGAAATCTCCCGGCAATTCACTCCCAATGTCCACCAGCGCGAATGGCGGGGATATGTTGGACAGCGCAATACGGTCCGTGAATTTGCCAGTCATCCGTGGGTCCTTTTCATGGACTCCGACGAGGAAGTCTCCCCGGCCCTGCGGGACGAAATCCTGAAGGAATTCGAATCGGGAACCGACAAGTATGTCGGCTATGAATTTCCACGTCAGGTATTTTACCTGGGCCGATGGATCCGCCACGGTGAGTGGTACCCTGATGTTAAACTGAGGTTGTTCAGGAAAGAATTCGGGCGGACAGAAGGGCAGGAACCCCATGACAAGGTCATGGTTCGGGGACCTGTCAAGCGGTTGAAACATCCCATCTGGCACTATACCTACGATGATTTGGCAGACCACATCAATACTCTTAACCGTTTCTCCACGATCACCGCCCAGCAACGCTTCGTGCAGGGAGGGCACTTCTACTGGCTGGATATGCTAACCCATCCCATTTTTCGCTTTTTAAAAGGCTACATCCTGCGGGGGGGATTCCTTGATGGGCGGCACGGTCTCGCCATCGCCTTGATGGCCTCCTACGGCGCCTTCCTGAAATACGCCAAACAGTGGGAATTGATCCTGAAACACAGGGTGCAGTATAAAGATCTTCCCGATCACGACACGATGAAAAATGGCTATCAGTAAGCCATCAACCAAGCCGACGCCGCACCAGCCAGTTCAGAAATAAAATGGCAGTCAGCGCCATCAGATAGATGAGGGAGCCCAGTCCCTCATGGATCAGACCGTAGCGGATCGTTGTCAGGAGCGAGGCCATAACAATCGCAATGATCCGGATGATGTTGAACCCCAACCCGATGATTGCCGACAAGACCAACAACGGCGCCAGGCTATACCAGCGAACCCTTCGGCGCAGCGCCAGAATCAATGTGAGAATCACCGAGGACATCAGGATTCCAAACCCGCTGCACTCGGTCGCCACATTGAATACGCCCGCCCCATTCTCCGCTACGATAATCACCTGAAATGGATCCTGCTGCACAAGTAGGCTGGCCCTGACGCCCAGATAGGGAAGGCCCCATGCCGAAACTGTGCCCGCCACCCACCGCAGCATACTGTCGACCTGCGGCACCAGCATCAACATCACCACAATCACGCTGAACCCCGCCAAAGCCGGATAGAAAATCGCTACGCCCTTGCGCCCGAAACAAAAGGAAAGGAATGCCCCGATATTCAGACACAGGCCCAGCACTGCCAAAACCCATGCCGAGGTAAAGGACGACACCGTCAGGGCCAAACAGGACAATCCCAGCAACAGCAAGCCGTGTGTATTAATAACGGGACGAACGGGATACAATTTTAATGCCGACAATAAAGCTTCCAGGAACGCCACGCCCAACAGGACTAAGGCATTCAAAGCCTGTGTCGTTTGTACACTGAGATCCCATACACTTCGGATCAGGGGGGCATACACCAGTAGCGTGACGATTAGAACGATAGACAAAAAGAACCGCTCCTCGAACTGCCCGCCCGAAGCCCGACCCTGTTTGATCAAATTGTCACCCATCCCCATCGACTCATCTCCCATGCTCACAAGGCAACACCATCAGCAACGCCTCCAGCCCAATGCCTATTCCGCCCACAACCAGATTCCAGCATCTCAAGCCAGCCTTGATGACCGCGCGAATCCTACACACGATTACGGGCGGCAATTATAGCACGACATCACATGAGTCCAGCCAGAGCAAAGACATTCATGGGGAAACATCAGTTTTTAGGTATGAAAAGCTTCTGTCCGACACGCAAGGTGTTCGACTTCAGATTGTTGCTCTTCTTGATGGATGCCATGCTGACCTTATATGCGTCCGCAATAGCTGAAAGAGTCTGTCCTGACTCCACAATATGCTCATATCCGGTTTGACTCCCCCCGCTACGCCCTGATGCTGAATGCCCCGATGCGCTGCCTCCTGAAGAACCGACAAGGGACGCGACTTGATTGACGATCTGCTTACGATCGGATTCTCTGCCGGCGGCAAGAGATTGAACCTGGCGCTCAAGCGTGTCAAGCCGGTTGCGGACAAGCGTGTCCTCTTTCGGCGAACTCCGAACCGATCCGATGTCACGCGCCAGATTCTGCTGCTCCAATTCAATGCCGTTGAGCCTTTCCCGTATTTTCTGTGCGTCCTCGCGCATCTTCTCCATATCGGCCTGCTGTTGTGCCACGGCATTCTGGTCCACCATCGTCACGCACCCCCCCGCCAGCAACAGGCAAGTTCCCACGATTCCTATCAATAATGGCTTCATTGTGTTTCCTCTAAGTCATTTCCTGCAGTAGTCTCTATCAAACCTCATGAGGGATGCTCAAGCGTGATCTTGACGGGAGTGAGCCGGAAATAAATGTTTCTGCTAGAATTAGGGCGCTTGTTCCGCTAGAAAGTCCCTGCCTCCAACGACAAAGGAAAATCATGAAACCTGAAATTATTCTCGCTGTTGATGTTCCCACCGCGGCTGATGTCGCCCCACTGCTTGACAAATTGCAGAACCAGTTGATCTGGTTCAAGGTGGGACTGGAACTATTTTCGGCGGAAGGCCCCTCCATCCTGACCCCGTTTTCGCAGCGCGGGAAACATGTATTCCTGGATCTTAAACTTCATGATATTCCCCGAACCGTGGCCCATGCCGTCACGGCTGCCGCACGACTCGGTGTCAACCTGATGACCCTTCACGCGACAGGTGGCAGGGCAATGCTCAAGGCGGCGGCAGAGGCCGCCGCCGCCTTCGGGCCTAACCGCCCCCGTCTGGTGGCTGTCACCACCCTGACCAGTCTGAACCAGGAAGATTTCAGTGATCTTGGAATAGAGCGGACGGTTTCCGACCAGGCGCTTGCCCTCACGGAACTGGCATTACAATCAGGAATTGACGGGGTAGTGACCTCTGTACATGAAGCCCCCCTTCTGCGGCGCCGATTCGGTAGCGACCCGATCCTTGTCACCCCAGGAATACGGCCTGCAGGAGCCGATGTGGGTGATCAGAAACGGGTGGCCACACCCGCCCTGGCCGTGGCGGCAGGCTCAACCTATCTGGTTGTGGGTCGCCCTATTGTCGAGGCTCCAGACCCCTTCATGGCCGCTCAAGCAATCCAGGCGGAAATTGATGCTGCCTACACACAACCGCGACATTGAACAGGGAATCAAGGGGCGCAGGCCCCTTCTATTCAAATTCCACCATGGCGCCCTCGCGAAGACTCCGATAATCACTGTCGGTCGTCGCACTGCGACGGCCGAGAATCAAGTGATCCAGAACCTTGATCCCCACTACTTGTCCTGTTTGAACCAGCTGGCGGGTGAGTTTTATGTCCTCAGCAGAGGGCGTGGGATCACCTGAAGGGTGATTATGAACCAACACAAGCGCAGCACATCCTGATTGAATGGCCTGCTTGAAAACCTCACGGGGATGTACCAGGCTTGAATCCAGAATTCCCCGGGATATCTCCCTGGGTTCCCCTTTCATTCTATTCCGGGTGTCCAGGTTAAGGACCCAAAACCGCTCATGATCCAATCCGCGAGCGAGTTCGCGCATAATCAAAGCGGCATCGTCCGGTGTCCGGATACTGGCACCGCGTTCGTCGCGAGTTTCATCCGAAATCCGCCTCGCCAGTTCAAGCGCCGAGCGCACCATCTGCGCCTTGACCTTTCCCAGCCCCTTGAATGATTTTTCGAAGGTCAGTTCCTCGACCGTTGCTCTTGACAACGCCGTCAGACTTCCATACCTGACGATCATCCGTTCGGCCAAATCCACCACATTCATTCCTCTCGAACCAGTTCGCAATATTATCGCCAGCAACACGGCATCGGGCACATTCTCGACTCCCTGTCGCTCTACAGCCTCACGAGGACGCATCCGCGGAGGAATGTCGCATACCCGACAACACGACTGCGTCTCATCGGGATAGGTCTTGGGTTCCATGATTATATACTACAGTTAGTTTAGTAGTATATCAACCAATAAGTCGTTAATACAGAACATCGGACGCCAGACGCGTCAGCCCATCAGTCAAGCACGACGGCCAAGGGGCCGCTCGCATCCCATTCAGCAGAAACCCTGTCCGCCACGTCTTCCAAGGTCATCGCAAGCGTCACGGAGATCCATTTTACGCTCGCCTGATGGCGAAACCATGTCATTTGACGTTTTGCGAGCTGCCGCGTCCGGGCCGCCGTCCGGGCCATTGCCTCAGCCTGGGTCAACTCCCCTTTCAGGCAGGCGATCGCCTCGGCGTAACCAATGGCCTGAGAAGCCGTACTGTCGGCCCTCCATCCGCCATCGAGAAGTCTTTTAACCTCTCCCAAGAGCCCACTCGCATACATCTCCCTGACCCGGACTGAAATCCTCTCGTGCAAACTCCTACGTTCAACTTCAAGTCCGGTAATGGATACAAGGGAACGGCCACGCAACCAGGAACGTGGTGGTCGTTCAACTCCCGCCTCGACAAGTTCAAGGGCGCGTACCAATCGGCGTCCATTGTTAATGTCGGGCAGTTCGGCCAGCCAATCTGGTTTCAGGCGTTGCAAAACTGACCGTAACCCTGCGACACCCTCACGATCCAGGAGGGCCTTCCAGTAGGATCGTCGTGCCTGCGGAATATCAGGAAGTTCATCCAGTCCTTCCAGCAACGCTTTCACGTAGAGTCCGGTCCCTCCGACGACGATTACCGGAAGCCCTCGTGCGCCGGCAGATTCGAAACACTGGCGCGCCTCTTCCAGAAATGCCGCCACGCTATAGGATTCAGACGGCTCGACCACATCCACCCCCCAATAGCGGATACGTCTGCGTTCCGCCAATGACGGCTTGGCAGTCCCGACGTCCATTCCACGATACACCAGCATGGAATCAGCGGAAAGAATATCGGCGTGACGTTGCTCCGCCAGTCGTTGCGCCACCGCCGTCTTACCGGTCGCAGTGGGTCCGACCAGGAAAAAAGCCCGGGGAGAGGAGTCCGGCATGCTTCACCTCACTTCATGGGCTTATCAGGGGGCGCCAGCAGCGCGGTAAGAAGATACAGTCCAACCCCGACACAAATCGCGGAATCAGCCACATTGAACACGGCAAAATGATGATTCCGCCAGTAGAAATCAAAAAAATCCACAACATAGCGCAACCGGACTCGGTCGAGTAGATTTCCGGCGATCCCACTGATCATCAAGGCAAGGGCGATGCGGTGCACAAGACTATCCGTCAAAAAAGAACGCCGGAATATAATCAGCATCAGAAGAACTGCCACCGAAAGCACCGCAAGCATTCCGGTTGAGCCTCCGAAAGTCCCCCAAGCCGCCCCGGTGTTTCGCACATAGGTAAGACTGAAAAGACCTGGGATCACGGGGACGCTCTCGCCTAAAGAGAATGCATTCGTGATCCAGACCTTTGAGGCCTGGTCGACAAATACAAGCCCTAGGCTTAACAGAAGCACCAACATGACGGAAAGATGGACTATTCCGACTCTTCAGACTCAACGACATCAGGCGCCTGTTCAACGCCCTGTGCAATCGTGTCGCCAAACGGACGGAAACGGGAACGCCCCTTTTCCTGCTCGGACTGGCATTTCACGCACATGCGCGCGAAAGGCAGGGCTTGCAGGCGGGGTTTTTCAATGGCGCAGCCGCACCCGTCGCAAAGGCCATAAGCCCCTTCCTCGATCCGACGCAAGGCATTGTCGATTTCGAAAACATTATCATGCTCGCTACTCACCAGATTTAACGCGAATTCCCTATCGAAATCATCGGTCCTATCTTCGGAAGAAGCATCATCAATGTACTTGAGCGAATCATCAGCAATGGCGGAAATCTGACCTTTCAAGCGATCTCTCATCTTGATGAGAGCCTCTTTCAGGCCTTCCAGACTTTTCTTGTCCAAGGGAGACTTCTGAGGAAGTTTCATCTTCATGGGAACAGGCTTGCCCGTCGTCTTCACTTTGACAACCGGGTTGGCCTTAACGGCGGACTTCACCACTCCGGCGGACTTCGCCTTAATGATAGGTTTCGCCTTAGCACCCGGGTTCGGAATCGTCTTTTTGACGTTCCTTATCGCCTTCGCGGGAACCGGTTTCTTCATCGCGGTTTTTGATTTCACCGTTTTCTTCGCCATACATTCACCCGTCCTTCTTCAGCACAAGCCATTTTCCCCTGAGGAAAAAGTCAGCCTTGATAACAAACGAAACCTTTTCTGTCAACCGTGAGGGTCCTCTTCCTTTGCCCACGCCATG
>CAYOQM010000047.1:0-4410 GCA_964406065.1 uncultured Verrucomicrobiota bacterium | reverse complement strand
CATGGCCGCAACCCCGGCAATTCGGCACCTGACTTCACCCTGATCGCCCGGCACCATAAGCTCCTCGCCGGCACAATGTCCGGCGAGCACCTTACCCATGCGGCTGCTGCATGAAATGATGCCCATTTCCGCATCCTGATCCCATTCCCCGAGGATATGAAACTGTTGCGTACTTCCATCGTCCATCTGCAGGCTCACCGTCGTGCCCATTCCCGCCCGATCAGCCGAACACCCGGAAAAATCAGTCCCCCTGACCATGTTCAGATCTTGTTCCAGTTCAGCGCTCCGGTGCATCAGTATTCCCTGTTGCTCCTTGGCCGTCTTATATTCAAAGTTCTCGCGCAAATCGCCGTAGCTGCGGGCAACGCCGATATCCCGGCTATTCCTGGGAATATCCTCGTTGACGATTTTACCAAGCAATTTTTGGCGTTGCCGGTATGAACGCCAGGAGGTCAAGCCTCCCTTGGGGGCTTCGGAGGCCGATCGGTCAGCCTTGCTGGCAAGGATTTCGGCAAGTTCAGGATAGACCCGAACCATGCGCCCGATCATGGCCTGGGTATCAACCGGCAGTTTACCCATGACGGAATAGAGGTAGCGGATGAAACTTGAACGCTGAACCTCATTCATCGCCTGGGCGGCAGCTTCCAACCACTCGCGTTGCTGAACCAGTTCAGCCAGTTGATTCGCCGCTCTCAGACGTTCGCCCGTGTAGGTTTTTTCCAAGGCCGGCAGTATCTGGAAGGCCAGATCACCCAGTGTGCCAAGTCCCCAGGCTGCCAGCCTGTCCGGACGGCGGGACAACCAGAATAGCACCTCAACCCCGGCCTTTCGCATCCCCACCAATTCCTTGAATACGGCGGCACAGGTGGCATCCTGCTCATGCTCCAACATGAACGTCAGGCAGGCGTTCAGCACATTCATGGTCATTTCGGGAATCGAGGCGGTGATGGTCTCATACAAGCGGACGCTGTCATAGCTGGCCAGAAGCTCAAGGAGCGTCTCCAAACGCTTTGAGGTAACGGCAGAGGCGGCCGCCACAAATGTAGTCTCCTCAACAAGCCGGCTGGCTTCGCGCTCCCAATTCACATATTCAAGGGCCACCTTCCACCCGCGAGCCAGCACCACGACCTGTACGCGGACACTCAAATCCTTGTCGCCGAAGCCCTTCATCAGGAAGGCGAGCCGTTCTCCAATGATCCGAAGGCTCGGAACATCGAGTTCGTCCGGCTTCACATTTCCGGCCAACTCATCCAGCCGTGCAAATATCCCTTCAGCCGTGCGCTCCGCGCCCAAGGAGGAAAACCAGGTCGCGTCATACGCCTTTTGCCGTTCCAGCAGAATGATCGGCTCGTTGCGTTTGGTGGGAATAACGACCAGGGGATCAGCCTTCAACGCTTTGCGAGCCGATTCCCAGAATATTTTCCAGCCATCCGGCCTGACAATCCCGTCCTGCAGAATTTCCTGCAGGCGGGCCACGGGAAGCGGCCCGTAACTCCGCAGGGCAATCCGCACCAACTCGGCGGCTTCCGTCTCAACCAGGGCGGCCAGTGCCACGGCATCACGGTATTTCCGCGCCAGAAGATGAGCATCGTCGACTAACTGCAAGGTCTCTGCGGCATACGCAAACGACATTTCGTGACCCATTTTACGTGAAAAATCGATTGTGACGCGCTCATAGAAGGCGTCGACTTTACGGATGGCCCCGACACCCCAGGTCTTGTCCACGCACAGCACGCCGGCCTTCAATTTCTGGAGAGTCTCCAACCGGCGGAAACATTCCTGCAGAGCGCCCCCCCTCTCTAGCCCGAGACTGATGACGAACTTCTTTTGAACAGGATCATTGCGGTAGAGCGAGGTCAGTTTGCGTGTGCACAAGTCACGGAACGCGGGATTGCCGGCATTCCATTCGGCACGCAGGCGCAGCACGCGGACGGCACCCTCTGGCTTGCCCTGCTCGATCAGCGCATCCTCCATGAGTTCCGCCCAGCTGTTGGTAGAATCGACCATGCCGGCCGGGCGCAGTTCGCGCAAGGCAGCCAGCATGTCATCCACCGGCATGTCAGGGTCGGCGATCTTGGAGAGAAACCATGCTTCGAACTGTTCCTCACCCATCGGGATATGTGCAACGGCTTCCATGTTTCGGTTCCTTATAAAGGGCCGTGCTTTGTATCAAATCAGCCGGATGGGCACAAGGCACAAAGCAGGGGCTCAGAAGTGCGGAGCGAAAAGCCGCTATAGGGTGAGTCTGGAGAGGCTGAGGAGGCGAAAGGATCTGAATGTGAAAGGGAAGGGCTGCTCAGGAGGGGGGTGGCAGCGGAGTCGGTGACCAGGAACCTTCTTCCGAGATCAGGCTGTTGTTCCTCGTAATAGGCCGCCGCCGTGAGCATTTCGGATTCGGCGTCGGGATGGAACTTGACGGCCTTCATGCAAGCGCGGCGTAGGCCCTGGCAAAAACGGCATCCGCATCATGAAGTTCGACTGTGCCGCGATCCAATTCGGCGCACCGCCGCCGAACTTCTTTTTTCCACTTGACTGACAATGCAGGGGCATCGGGGGCATCAAGGCTCTCGATCAGTTTCTCGGCGACACAAGCCCGTAACACAGGGGGATATCCGCACGAGACCATCAGCGTCAGTAATATGGCTGTTGCTCCGGCGCAAGCTTTTGGGATTTGTTTCTTCATTTTCTATGGTGCCGAACGCCAACCTTCACGCGTGGCGTACTCGACGTCGCGTGCGAGGTCTGGTTGGGGTTATTTTTGAAACATTTCGTTTAGAACGGCCAACATCTGGTCGGCGACAGCAGGAGATAGAGTGCCGAGTCGCTTGACCAGTCTGATCTTGTCAACGGTCCGGATTTGATCCAGCACAACCTGCCCATTCACTTTCTGAAATGTGCAATTCACCCGGGATGGATAATCACGCCCCCGACTCGTCATGGGGGCGACAATCACGGTGCCGATGTGATGGTTCATCTCGTCAGGCGAGATGATGACGCAAGGCCGTGTCTTCTTGATCTCATGGCCCAAGGTCGGATCAAGGGAGACCAGAAAGACATCAAACCGGTTTACTTCCATTGCCACTCCTCGGCATCCCACTGCGTGGCGGTGTTCTGCGAATCCAGCAATTTGTCGTCACCTAGGCGAGACATTCGGGCGAAAGCCTTATCCCAACCCGCTCGGGGATTTCGAGGTGAATGGATCAGGATCATGTGATCCCGCACATCAATCTCGACTTGCTCAGACAAGCCGCATTGCTCGATAAATGGCTTGGGTATTCTTACCCCTCGGGAGTTTCCAATCGGTATCAGTGTCGCTTTCATGTGAATGATGTAATCACTATGTTATTACTTAATCAATCATTTTTCCATGCCCCAAGGTTCCTCGTGAACCTCGGCGCGATTTAGCGCCGTAGTGTTCGACGAGGTTGTTCACACAATCGAGTTTTGTCCCGACGAGACTAACATTGTGAAACTGTGATCGCCCCAAACATACATCATCAAATTTCGATCCCGTAAGGCGCTTGCCAGTGGCTTCAATTGGCTCAACAGGAATATCTGGTCATATCCTTTTCCTTTCTCATGCCCATCGGGATAGGATCGCCCCTCACAGGGCGACCCTCCCACACCACCTTTCTATTACCCACAAAAATCATGATTGCCTCGCCAAGATCCAACCCTCCGTCAGATCGTTCAGTCGCTTCCAGCCTCTCCAGAGAGTGATGATTCCTGGCATACCATCTGATTTTCGCGCCAGAAAGCCACCACCGAGACGGGCTATCCAAACGACTACCTTTCCGATCGTTGGAGCGGTTGTTGGCAAAGAACTTCCCTTGTTAACGCATCGGAACAAAACCTTCCACTCATGATCGGCAAGGAATTCCGTACAGAGAGTGTCCGGAGCAGTGCTGGCGATCAGCGTGATCATGAAAAGTCGCCATGCAACAACGCTCATGACCGTGAGATATGCCCGGGTACGGGCACTCGTTCAGCAGCTCGTTATCACTAACATCGCCATCTTCAAAAAAGGCGGATTGCCAGAGCCCTAAGTTGTGGGTAATAGAAAGCCCACACCACCGTACGTACGGATCACGTATACGGCGGTTCGGCTGTTCAAGCTGACGTTTGTTACTTTCTATCCCGGAAACACAAGACCGAGCGTTCGTGTAAAGTACGACACCGGTAGCGCCTTTGCAACGGTGGTAAGCCTGCCTGAGCCGCGCGATTTCCGGGTGCCATAAAGGGGTATTTGCCATCATTCCCTCTTTCCGCTACACTCCATGTTTTTACTACTGAGACTATTTGAAAGTGGGGTAAGTTATGGCTAAAATTGAAACTAATGCGAAAAAGACCCGAAAATCCTCCGCCTCGAATCCGGGCGCGGTTCAATCGGATGATTTGAGACAATATCGG
>CAYOQM010000046.1:0-14842 GCA_964406065.1 uncultured Verrucomicrobiota bacterium | reverse complement strand
AAATGGAAGTTTGCCATTCCGGCGGGCCTTCGCCAGGGCGCGGGTAAGGCGGTGGGCGAACATGATCGGCATGGGCATCAATTCACGGGTCTCGTCACAGGCATACCCGAACATCATGCCCTGGTCCCCTGCCCCCTGTTCCTTGAACAAACCCTGGCCCGCCGTCACCCCCTGCGAAATGTCAGGCGATTGACGGTCGATCGACACCATAATGGCACAACTATCGGCTGAAAACCCAAGATCCGCATCGACATACCCGATTTTACGGATCTTCGCGCGGGCAATGTCGGCGAAGTTGACAATCGCCTTGGTGGTGATCTCGCCGGCCACCACGACCAGCCCCGTGCTGACAAGCGTCTCGCAGGCCACGCGGGCCTTGGGATCCTGGGCCAGGTTGGCATCCAGTATGGCATCGGAAATTCCATCCGCGACCTTGTCGGGATGTCCTTCGGAAACTGATTCCGACGTAAACAAATAATGATCAGACATGTTATTCCCCTTTGTTAAACCGGCTGACTGCGTAACAATTTGAATAAGCGTTCCTTCATACCTGAACTATTTGGTTAATTCAAGTATTTCAGGCGCAACCTGGGCGGTCAGATCGTAGCAAAGCTGGAGCACTTCCGCCGCGGTTTCGGCGGCCAGGGCCAGCCGGGCCAGTTCCTGGGCCTGGCTGTGAACCACGCTGCGAATCATGTCCTTGGCGGCCGGAACGGCGGACGCCACCATGCTCAGTTCATCGATTCCCATCCCCAGCAGGAGCAGCGTCATCAGAGGGTCTCCGGCCATCTGTCCGCAAATGCCGACCCAGATGCCGTGGTCATGGCCGGCATCGATCGTCCGTTTCATCAGGCGCAACACCGCAGGATGGGTTGGCTCATACAGATAGGAAACCCGGTCATTGACCCGGTCAACCGCCAGCGTGTACTGAATCAGATCATTGGTTCCCAGGCTGAAGAAGGAAACATGTTTGGCAATGATATCGGCGGTCAGGGCCGCCGAGGGAATCTCAATCATCACCCCGACTTCGATCTTTTCATCAAAAGGCAGCCCTTCCCCCAGGAGTTCGGTCTTGCACTGCTCCAGCAACGCGTTGGCACGAATGACCTCGTTGACATTGCTGATCATGGGATACATGATCCGCACCTTGCCGTGGGCGCTGGCCCGCAGAATGGCCCACAACTGGGTCTTGAAGATCGCCGGTTGCGCCAGGCAGAACCGGATTGCCCGGAAGCCGAGAAACGGATTGATCTCGGGAGACATCTTCACAGAGGACGCGAACTTGTCCCCTCCCAGATCCACCGTACGAATGATCACCGGCTTGGGGGCCAAAAGGGACACCACTTTCTGGTAGGCCGCAAGCTGTTCCGCCTCCCCCGGCAAGTCCTGTCTCGCGATGTAGAGGTACTCAGACCGGAACAATCCCACCCCTTCGGCCCCGAACTTCTTGACATCCGCCACTTCCTCAACCCGTTCCAGATTCGCCGAGAGCACGACCCGGTGGCCATCCTTCGTCTCCGCCGGAGCATCCCGCAACTTCTTCAGGCCGCTCTGGATGAACTTCCGGTGGCGCGCCAGCTTATTGTATTTCTTCAGGCTGGCCTCGGACGGATTCAGAATGACCACGCCTTCGGTCCCGTCAATCAGGATCAGGTCGTCATTCGCCACTTGAGCCGAGACGTTTCCCAGCCCGACAACGGCAGGAATGCCCAGCGCCTTCGCCATGATCGCAGTATGAGACGTGGCGCTGCCCAAATCGGTGACGAAGCCCATGACCAACCCCCGGCGCAGGGCGGCCGTTTCCGAAGGGGATAGATCCTGGGCCACCACGATGCTCTTGCTCGTGAGCCCGTCCAAGGCATGCAACGTCTCTCCAGCCAGATTCCGCAGGACCCGACGGACAACATCGCGGACATCGGAAACGCGTTCGCGCAGGTACTCGTCTTCCATCGCCGAAAGCACTTCACTGTAGCGGTTTGTGACCGCCCGCACCGCCGCGCCGGCATTCAGCCGCTCCTGCTCGATCCTCCGGATGGTTTCCTCAAAAAAGGCGGGATCCTCGAGGATCATCATGTGCATGTCGAAGATATTGGCGTCGTATTGGCCGATGGCCCGCCTGACATTCTTCTGGATAACGACGATCTGCCTCCGGGTGTCCTTGACCGCCACCTTAAACCGCTGGATTTCCCCGACCGTCTGCTCCGGGGAGAGAAGATGATCGGCCAGAGGGGCTTCCTCGGAATGGATACGGTAGACAGGCCCCACGGCCACACCGGGAGATCCTCCAACCCCCCGAAGCACGGTTTCCGGCCGGCTGATGGCTGCCTCTTTTTTCACGACAGTCAATCCTCGTAGAACTTGTTTTCGATCAGCTTTTGAAGCTCTGCCAAGGCCTGCTCGGCATCGATACCCTCCGCTGTCACCTTCAGCACGCACCCCATGGCGGCCTCCAAAGTCATCAGCCCCATGATGCTTTTCCCGGACACCTCGGCCCCGCTCTTGCCGATGGTGATATCACACGCGAAACGACTGGCTGTCTTCACGAACAACGCCGCCGGTCGCGCATGCAACCCAAGCCGGTTCAGCACCTTGAATTCGCGAACCAGCGCCCGGCCATGAGTTCCGTTTTTATTACCGTTGCTGCTCATGTTCTTTCTTGTCCTCGGACAACACGGAAATGAGTTTTTCGTCCAGCTCCTTCGCCGCATCATGCCCCAGTAGTTTCAGAATCTGGTCCAGCGCGGCCACTTCCACGATATTGGCAACATCCCGTCCCGGCGCCACGGGAATCTCGATGCTGGGAATCCGGACGCCGAGAATTGTCCGTGCGACCGGATTCTGTCCGCTGCGATCCTCGCTGGAGACCATATCCGGACTGCAAAGACTGATCACCAGGTCGAGCTTTTTTTCATTGCGTACCGAAGCCACCCCAAACAGGCTGGGCACATGAATGATGCCCAGCCCCCGGATCTCCATGTGATACCGGGTTACGCCGACGGGCGACCCGATCACATCCCCCGAACTGTCCACCCGCAGTGCCGTCACATCGTCGGACACCAGGCAGTGCCCTTTCTTGATCAGGGCCAGCGCGGTTTCGCTCTTCCCCACGCCGGCCTTGCCCACCAGCAACACCCCGACTCCCAGAATTTCCACCATGGTTCCCTGCATGACCATACGGGGGGCCACCAGGTTTTCCATGACGATCGTCGCGCTATTGATAAAATTCTTCGTGATCAAGGGCGTACGGAGCACACAGGTCTTGTATGACTCAGCCAGCTCCAGCAGCTCCGGCAGAACCCGGTGGCGGCGCGTCACCACCACACAGGGCACATGGTGCTCAAACAACTGCTTGAGGCGGTTATGTCGCTCGGCTGGGGAGATCGACGCCAGATAGGCCATTTCCGCATGACCGAGAATCTGGATCCGGCGAGGGGCGAAATACTGGTAGAACCCGGTCAGAGCCAACCCGGGGCGATTGATCGCCGCCTCTTCGATCCGGCGTCCGGCTCCGGAGGTGCCCGCCACCAACTCCAACTCGAGTCGCTCCCGTCCGGCCTTGAGGAAATCGCCGACGGTAATGACGGTCTTGCCCGCTTGCTCGCTCATATCAGCCCTTTTCCGGGTCCGGGAGGGCTTCGAGGTCGCGAAGCTTCCCCTGCCCCTTGTGTTCATGCCGCTTGTCGATGGTCTTCCTCGCCCGCGTGTCGGCCTTGTCGATCCCTTCGTCGGTGGACGCATACATATTCTCGGAGGTGGACTTGGCCTCCAGTTGGATATGCCGGGCCGCATGAACCACGACCTCCGCTATCTGCATGAATTTCTGGACATCCAGAATGACATGAACCTTGTCGATCCGGGGGAATTCGGCAGCGCGCTTATCCAAACGCCTCTGGGCGTTATCCCTCATGCTCTCGCTGATCTCCACGTGCCTGCCTGTAATTTCAATAGACATGATTATTGTCCTCCTCATCCCTACATACTGAATCGCGGCCCCAAATACAACTCCCGACTCACATCATCATGGATCAGGAAATCACTGGACCCCTCCCTCAACACCCGGCCTTCGCAGATCAGGTAAGCCCGATCCACGATCGCCAGGGTTTCGCGCACGCTGTGGTCAGTGATTAGAATTCCCAGTCCCCTCTGCTTCAGATTCTTGATAATCTCCTGCACGTCATACACCGCCAGGGGATCCACGCCGCTGAAGGGTTCATCCAGCAGAATCATGGCCGGATCGGTAACCAGGGCGCGGGCGATTTCGAGCCGGCGGCGCTCCCCGCCGCTCAAGGTAAAGGCCTTCTGGTTGGCCAACCCGGAAATGCCCAGATCGCCCATCAGTTCGTCCAGACGCTGCTTGCGCTGACGGGAGGTCATCCGGCGGGTTTCGAGAATGGCCATGATATTCTCGGCCACCGTCAGTTTCCTGAATATCGACGGCTCCTGGGCAAGGTAGCCCATTCCCATGCGGGCGCGCTCAAACATGGCCTTGCCGGAGATATTCCGGCCCTTGAAAAAGATCCTGCCGCTGGTCGGGCGAATCAACCCGACAATCATGTAGAAAGTGGTGGTCTTCCCGGCGCCATTGGGCCCTAGCAGGCCGACGATCTCCCCGGCGTTCACGTTCACGCTCACGCCCTGCACCACCGTCCGGCCGCGATAGGCCTTCACCAGGTCTTCAGTTCTGATCAACGGATCCACGGGTTACAGCTCCTAGGGTTTCGAGGTTGTTTGCTTCGGCTTCATCATTTCCTTGATGTCACCCTGGCCCTCGCCGGGAACAAAGACGCCCGACGAGTTGTCGATGTGGACCTTGTCCTGATCCCGGCTGTAGATGATGCGGGAACCGTTCAGAGTCATGCCCTCCTGGGTGATCACGGGCTTGTCAGTCAGCACCGTCATCCCGGATCGCACCCCGTAGACGGCCCGGCCGCAGGTGGCCCGTCGGAATCCTTTCACCGGCAGGCCCGGCTTGCCTGAGCCTGCCGCGACCGCGGGATTCAAGTCCTGCTCGATCACCACATGCCCCACGGCCGTCACCATCTCCGGCTCGCGGTTGGTATTCATCAGCATGGTAATCTGGTCAGCCTCAATGGTCACCCGGGCATCCTTCACCACCACGTCCCCGTCAAGCACCAGGATATTCTTGGAAAGGTCGTAGTCCGCGCGCCGGGCCACCACATGGGTCTCGTTCGACCCGCTCCCCATGGTCAGGCGGCTCGTCACCATGGATGTTTCCTGCGCCCCCGCCCCCGTGGCGATGCCTGCCGCCAGAAGTCCGGCTATCATGTATACATTCAACCTGTTCATCTTACTTGTTCTCCTTCACGAGGGGCCAAACCTTGACGGTGCCCGCCATTATCATATGAAACCGGTTCAAAATTTCGATCCTCTGACTGTCCGGATTCCAGCGGAACCCCCGGCCCGTGATCACGATGTTGCCACGCACAATCCTCACCTCCGCATTGGAAAAGGCGCTCCGATCCTTGCGGTTCACCGTGCAGTGCTCCGAGGTGAGCGTCGACTCCACTTCCTTGTTCTTGTACAGGACGATCCGCAACCCGGTGATCTTGACCAGATCAGTTCCCGGCTGAGGCTGGGCCTGATCTCCGAAAATCTCCGATTTCAAGACGCCGTTGGTGTCGAAATCCGGAACCCGGAACCCGGTGACCACCCCTGCTGATGGAAGCTGGGCCGGGGCCACAAGCCCCCATCCCGCCAGCACCAGCGCCAGGAACACCCTGCACCTATTAAGCCAGACGTACCACATCATCGATTTTTCCCAGTGTTCTCCACAGCGCGCTCAATGCCGCCAGGGGAATTGCATTATCCTTGTCTGAAAGCGCCTCCTCGGGCTTCACATGGGTCTCGATAAAGACCCCGTCGCACCCGGTGGCCACGGCAGCCCGCGCAAGGGCGGGCGCCCAGCACCCGTCCCCGCCGGTGCGATCGCCCGCGCCGCCGGGACGCTGCACGCTGTGCGTGGCGTCAAAAATCACCGGATACCCGTATCCCCTCATCACCAGAAGACTCCGCATATCGGCCACCAGATTATTGTACCCGAAGGAAACGCCCCGCTCCGTAAGAATGATTTTCCGGTTGCCGGTGGACTCGATCTTCTCGATGACATTGCGAATATCCCACGGCGCCATGAATTGCGCCTTTTTTACATTCACGGGAATTCCCGTCCTGCCGGCCGCCAGCACCAGATCCGTCTGACGGCAGAGAAAGGCCGGAATCTGGATAATATCCACGACCTTGGCCGCGCGCTCCGCTTCCTCCACGCTATGCACGTCCGTCAGCACCGGCACACCGTACCGGGCCTTCACCTCGGCAAGGATCTCAAGCCCGCGCTCAATCCCGGGCCCGCGATAAGACCGGCCCGATGACCGGTTGGCCTTGTCATAGGAGGCCTTGAAAATGAAGTTGATCTTCTGCGCTTTCGCCAGCCTCGCCAGTCTTGCGGCAAGATCGAGACAGCCTTCACGGCTTTCAATCACACAAGGCCCTGCTATCAAGGTCAGGGGGCGTTTTCCGCCCACGCTCACCCCGCCCACATCAATCGTCTTGGTCTTGCTCATAATTACCTTACACCAATCCCGCCTCTTTCAAAGCCGCCTCCGCCAGAATCACATCCTCGGGGGTGTCAACACCCAGCCCGATTTCACAGGTCTCCACCACGGTCATGGCCGCCCCCAGATAAAGCGCCCGCAATTGCTCGAGCTTCTCCGCCTGTTCCAGGGCGCAGGGTGGCGCCTTCACCAACCGGTCCAGAAACGCGCGCCGGTAGGCATAGATCCCCACATGCCGCCAATGCCGCAACCCCTCCGGCGCCGTGTCACGGATGAACGGAATCACCGACCGCGAAAAATACAAGGCCCGCCCCCGCTCCCCCGTGACCACCTTGACCACCGAGGGCTTGTTCAGCTCGGCCTCCGAGCCGATGGGCGTCGCGGCGGTCGCCATATCCCAGCCGTTGTCCGCTACCATAACCTCCGCAAGGCGGTTGATCAATCCCGGATCAATAAGAGGTTCATCCCCCTGGATGTTGATCACCACCCCGGCCCTCCGTCCGGCCACCGCCTCCGCCACCCGGTCCGTCCCGGAAGGATGGTCGGCACGCGTCATCACCGCCTGGCCGCCCAGACGGGTGACGACATCACGGATCCGCCCGTCATCCGTGGCCACCAGCACCTCGTCAAGCCGGGTGGCAAGCCGGGTGCGTTCCAACACCCATTGGATGAGGGGTTTTCCGCAAATCGGCACCAGTGCCTTGCCCGGCAGACGGGTCGAGGCCCACCGGGCAGGAATGACTCCGATCACCCGTTCCCGTTCAGCGCTCATTGGCCTCCACACTGGCCAGCAATTCGGCCTGCGAACAGATCGCGGTGCCCAATTTTCCCACCACCACTCCGGCGGCATTGTTGCCCAGCACCGCAGCTTCGTCAAAAACAGCCCCGGCGGCCAGCGCCATCACACAGGTGGCAATGACCGTATCTCCCGCTCCGCTCACATCATAGACCTCGCGGGCCCTCGTCGGAATCACGCGGGGTTCGCGGCCCGGCTCCGCCAGATACATCCCGTTGGGCCCCAACGTGACCAGCAACTGCTTCGGCTCCCATTGCTTCAACAACTCTTTGGCCGCCCTTCTCAGGGATTGATCCTCCAGCGGACTGCCCGGGGGCGGCGCCTTGGCCGGAATCCCGGCGCATACATGGGCTTCCCTGTAATTGGGGGTGGCCAGGGTTATCCCCTTGAGCTTCAGGGTAAGGTTGTCCTTCGGATCCAGTCCCACCGGAATCCCCTTCCGGCGGGCCGCCGACAAAATGGCATCGACCACCTCCTGGCGCACGATTCCCTTGCTGTAATCCTCGATCACCACGCCGGTACAGGTTTCAATTTCGCGGGACACCCGCTCGCAGAAGGCGGCGATATCGGACTCGGGAAACTCGGATTCGGCGTCCCAATCGACACGGGCAACCTGCTGGCGATCGGCCAGGATGCGCATCTTGACCGTGGTGTGAAGACCGTTCACCGTACTCACGGCATCGGTACAGACCCCCTGGCCACCCATCAGGCGCACCAGTTCCTGCCCCGCCACATCATTCCCCACAACCCCGGCGATGACCGCCTGGCCGCCCAAAGCGCAGACATTCCAGGCCACATTGGCGGCGCCGCCGGGCACCTGCCGCTCATGAACCACGCGCACCACCGGCACCGGTGCCTCGGGCGAGATGCGATCCACCTGGCCGTGAATGTATTTGTCGAGCATCAGGTCGCCCACGACCAAAATCCGCTGGCGGCGGAAAGACTCCGTCAGAAACCGGGCACGTTCATTGTTCATAGGCCATTCCTCGATTCTTCCTTCCGGACAGGGCGGACCACCAATCCCGTGCGGCCTTGTCGTCACCCTCCCATGTCCCGCTATAGTCCACTTCCATATAGGGATTCATGCTTCCGCTCAACCAGAGCCGCCGGATGCCGAACCCCTTGACCCTCTCCGCGCGATGCACACGGCGCGCCGTAACCTCAAACACCAGCAACTGCCGGTCTCCCAGCTTCAAGGGCTTCACAGCAATGCTGACCCCGTCAGCCGCCATCAGGCGTTCGCCATCCGGCCCGTTCCAGACCAGAACGCTGTCACGCACCTCCAGGGAGGCCAGGCGCGAAGGGTCGCCGATGAGGGCGGCGGTGTCCCGGACATCCGACAGGGCGCCAAGGAGTGCGAACGGGGCCGGAACCCAGCCATCGGCAATCTTCATGACTTCCAGACGGACGCCGCTCAACGCAAGGTCGAGGCCACCGCCCCACCGCCAGCCGATCCTGACTTCCCTCGCCTTGAAAAGGCCGAACGGCGTGGTGCTGGGCTTGGTCTGAACATCCGTGAGGTATAGATCCGCAGGCCAGGACAGACTAACCCCGCCAACGGCCAGGTCAAGTCCCGTCTGACGCCGGAGCATATCGGCAACAAGATCACACCCTACCCGTGTCTGGATTCCAAATAGAAGCACCGACATCACGATGACACTGCTCAGGAGGATCACGATCAGGCATCCCATCGTCGTCGGAGGCGGCCCGGCCTTCGGTTTCGCCGCCGGCGGGACTTCATCCCATTCAGGCGCCGGAGGGGTCATGGGATTCCTTTCGCTGACGCGGCCCGAACAACAGGGAGCCCACCCGGATCCAGGTCGCCCCCTCCTCCACGGCAATCTCAAAGTCGTGCGACATTCCCATCGACAGTTCCGGAAGCGCCACTCCGGCCTGATCCTGAAGTCGGTCGCGAATCGCTTTCAAGGCCCGGAAAAAAGGGCGAGCCTCTTCCGGATCCTCCGCCACCGGCGGAAGGGTCATCAATCCGACCACCTTCACCCTGAACAGGGAATCGGCGGCGCGCAGGGTTTCCAGCACCGCACCCGGCGGCAACCCGAACTTGCTGCGCTCACCCGACACATTCACCTCCAGGCAGACAGGCAGGTTCCGCCCCTCCTCTCCCGCCACGCGATCCAGCGTTTCCAGCAGACGGAGTGAATCCACGGAATGAATCATCTCGAAGCAGCGCACGGCTTCGCGGGCCTTGTTGGACTGGAGATGCCCAACCAGGTGCCAATGCAGACGGGAGGGGCAAAGGGGTATCTTGGCCTGAGCCTCCTGCACTTTGTTTTCGCCAAATGTCTCCACCCCCAGTGCCGCCACCTCGCAGATGGCATCAGGCGACTGGGTCTTGGAGACCGCCATGAGACGAACCCCTGAAGCCTCCCGACCCGCACGCACACAGGCGGCATCGATCCGACGGTTTATATCAGCATATCTGGCTTTAAGATCACTCATTAGATGAAGAATAGCCATAGCAGGGCGATGAAGGCAAGCGAGCACTTGAGGCGCCAAACCCTGCGGGGAAGGCCAGACCGTGATCAGCAATTTACCCGTTTGACCTTCCCTCGGTATTGTGATTGAGTTCGTCGCACCTATGAGCCTGAAACTCCATCTTAAAGCGGGTCGTGAAATTCCAATCCTCCGCGGCCACCCCTGGGTCATGTCCGGCGCCATCGCGCGGGCCGAGGGGAACCTCCAGCTTGATGAGGCGGACATCCTGGCCGCCGATGGAACCTTTCTGGGCCGTGCCACCGTCCACCCCAGTTCCGAAATCAGGGCGCGCCTCTTTTCAACCCGGGAAGGCGACACGCTCGACGCACAAGGGATCCGCGACCGCCTCCAGTTGGCTCTCGACCGTCGCCAGCGCTGGACCCCCTGGGGGCTCGATACCGCCGCGCGGCTCGTGGCCTCCGAGACGGACGGCCTGCCGGGCCTGATCGTCGACCGCTATGCCGATGTTCTGGTTGTCCAGATCCTGACCGCGCCTCTGGAGGCCAGGAAGACGCTCGTGGTCGAGGCGCTTGACGCCCTGCTTCATCCCCATACCCTCTGGGAACGATCGGATGTGGATGTGCGCCGACATGAGGATCTCGAACCCCGCAAAGGACTCTTGGCCGGCAGGGTTCTGTCCGAACCTGTCCCTTTTGTTGAAAACGGCCTCCACTTTCTCGCGGATGTCACGGAGGGGCACAAGACCGGCTTCTATCTGGATCAACGGAACAGCCGGCAGGCCCGGGCACCGCGGGTCACGCGGCTCGGCGCGCCCCGCGCCCTCAACGTCTTTGCCTACACGGATTCATTCGGCCTTTGCGCCCTGCAAGCAGGCGCCGCCAGCGTGTTGTCATTTGACTCCTCCGCCACGGCCCGCAGTCTGGCGGACCGGCAGCTGGCATTGAATCCCGATTGCGATCCCGGCCGCAGGACCTATCAGCTCGGCGATGCCTTCGAGTCGCTCCGCAAACTCCGGGATTCCAAGGAACGGTTCGACCTGATCATTCTCGATCCCCCGAAACTGGTGAGCCGGAAATCGAAGATGCCCCAGGGATTGCGCGCCTACAAGGACATCAATCTACTGGCCTGCCAACTGATGAATCCGGGCGGCGTGCTGTTCACCTATTCCTGCAGCGGACTGGTCGACCGCGAACTTTTCGGAAAAGTCATCGAAGGCGCCGCCCGCGATGCGCGGCGTCCCGTTCAGTTCCTCGACCATCTCGGCCAACCCCCCGACCACCCCCGCAAGCCGGGCTTCCCGGAATCGGAATACCTCAAGGGCTTGGTTGTGGGCTTCTAGCACGCAGAGAACATCAGGCTTTCAACCCTGGTGGAGTTTGCAGGGGCCATCGGAGTACGATTGACGCTGGATTTCCCTGCGGGATGAATCGTCACAGTGCGAACAGGCTCTTCGGACACGCCGGCTCGCACACTCGACGCAGGTCGGCAGTTACACGGGGCGGAGGAATTGAAAAATGACCAGAAAGACTGAAACCAGACCGGCTGATGTTGAATGGGGAATTCCGTCAATAGATGAGGGCGCGTGCACCGGGTGCGGGCGTTGTGTCGAGGTTTGCCCGTCGTTCTGCATTCGCAGCAAGGACGGCAAACCCGTTATCGTGACGGATGGCAAATTCGGATGCCTGGCCTGTGGCCACTGCCTGGCGGTGTGCCCAAGCGGCGCAGTTCGCGTTACCGGCCGCGGCATGACCGGGGACGACGTCCTCCCTCTGCCGCCCCAGGCGGCGCGCGCAACCACCGATGCCCTTGAAGGGCTTCTGCAGGCAAGAAGAAGCACGCGTCACTACGAGGACAAGCCTGTAGAAAGAGCAGTCATCGATCGTCTGCTGGCCATGTCGTCCACCGCGCCCATGGGATTCCCGCCTTCCCCCGTGGGCGTAGTCGTCATTAACGGGAAAGAACGGGTGCAGGAACTGGCGAAGGATCTGGCGGCGGCTTTTAGGAAATGGCTCTTTCTCGGAACGCCTGTCGGTTCAGTCATGTTGCGCCTTATGATGGACAAGCGGTCGGTGGCAATGATGAGGGATTTCGTTCTGCCGGTTGCGAAAACGATCATCGAAGCGAGAAAGACGAACAGGGATCTGCTCTTCTACGATGCTCCGTGTGTCATTCTGTTTCACTACCCAATGAAAGACACGGTCGACTCGACCATAGCCTGTAGCTTTGCCACGATGGCCGCCGAAGCGCTGGGGCTGGGAAGTTGCATGATTGGGACTGTTCCGCCGGCCCTGCAGGGCAACAATAAGCTGAAGACAAAATGGGGCATACCGGAGAAGAATTTCCCATCGATCGCCATGGCACTCGGCTACCCGTCGGTCAAGTTCCGCAACGGTATCCGTCGCCGGTTCAAGTCTGTCGAATATGTGTAGCCTGGTCATCGACTGCCGGCCCAGGAAACGGCCCAACGCCCTCGCTCGGCACATCGCTGACGCGCCACCCGGAAAGGGTGCCAGTCCCCCACTTCACGGCATCTCGCGTTGAGCCCGTTCCCGGGCCAGCCTCGTGACGGTTTCCCAGTCGGGCGCTTTCGGATCGGCCTCTGCCAGCGCCTCCCAATGGAGCCTCGCCAGACGCTCATAACCCGCGCTGAATTCACTGGCGTTCAGCCGGCGCCAGAGTTCGCACCGGGCCAGCATCCCGACCACCCGCTCCACGCGCGACTCCGGACTGAGCGTGTCCATCCGGGCCGCTTCCTTCCTGACAAACTCATCGAGCGGCAACGCCTTCTCCGCAAACCCCGGACTCTGTTCCAATACCGCCAACGCCTCCGCCGCTTCGGCCCGATGCCCGAAGGCGTAGAGGATTACGGCGGATTCCCTCAAGAAACGGGCCGCGGCAAGACCGGTCAGGGGATCCTTGAAAACCTGGTCCTCCCGACAGCGCCGGATACCCTTGATGGCGATATCGAGCCTGGGCGCCTGCTGATACAGTTTCCGCTCCGGCACGAAGACGAGATAGCCCTGTTTCACGGTCTCGGTCAACCCCATCCACAACAGGCGGTCACACCAGCGTGCATCCGGGTCCTGCAACAGGTGCCCCGCCGCGCCCCAATACACCACCTGACTCTCCGGAAGCCGCCAGTCCAGCGGCCCATAGAGACCGTCGACCGTTTTCATTTTGTCGGGATCAAGTCCTGCCTCCCGGAGGTTCTTGATGCCCTCCGGTCGCCGGGCCACCTCCTCGTATCGGAGCATGCCGTCCCCCACCCTTGACGACATCTCCAGGGCCCAGTTCACCCGGTAGAACAGCGTGGCTTCATCCCACCGGCCGCCCACCTTGTCATAAAACAACCAGCCCAGTTCCCAATAGAGTTTGGAGGCACGCGGATTGGAGGGAATCCCCTGGTCGCGCAGGAGCCGTATGCCGTTTTGCACCCAGTGCCACCGGTCTCGGGGATCGGGGACCACGGCGGTGATATTGTAGGCCATGTTCCAGGCATGATAGCTCCACACCTCGGGATAACGGGGTTCCAGCCGGGTGATCCAATCCGCAAGCTGGGCCACTTCGAAGAAACTTCCCTGCTCCTGGAGATCTGCGATGCGCATCCATAGCACGTCCGCCAACACCCCCCGGAACCCGCCCAAGGCCACCGTGACAAAGCGGACTCCCGGCGGGGCATCGGTCCCCATGACCGCGGGGGATTCAGCCGCACCGGCAGGCCGCGGATGCGCCGCAAAACGGGCCGCCAGCACAAGGCATGCGGCGGCCAGCAGGATCAGCCCCAGGGTCTTGATCGCGGAAGTCATGGTTCCCGGCATCCCTTACCAGCGCTCCCTATGCTCACGTTTCTCGCAGGGCTTTCACAACACGATCCCGAAGCCCCAGATCCGGCAGCACGGTCGCTTGAGAATACCCATGTTCATTCAAAGTGTCCCTTACCCGGGCACCCTGGTCAAAGCCAATTTCAAGAAAGATCCAGCCCCCGGGTCGCAACACGGCACGCGCCTCAATGATCAGCCGCCTGATCAGCACCAGCCCGTCGTCACCGCCGTCAAGGGCGGAGCCCGGTTCATGGTCACGGATATGGCGGGGAAGCCCCTCCATTTCCGCCGTTGAAATATAGGGCAGGTTGGCGACCACGGCATCCAGTGAGGCCGGCTCAAATCCGGCCAGCAGATCCCCCTGCTGGAAGCGGATTACCGGGACAACTCCGTTAAGCCCGGCATTGTCCCGTGCCAGCGCCAGGGCGTCCCCGCTGATATCGACGGCCCTGTAATCGGCGCCGGGCCGGGCCCGTGCAAGACTCACCACGACGCACCCGCTCCCGGTCCCGATGTCCGCGACCGCGGGGCAAGGCCGGGCCCACAGCGGGGCACAGGCCAGCACGGCATTGACCAGGGGTTCCGTGTCGGGTCTCGGAATCAGCGCACGCCGGTCGGTCTTGAACCGGCACCCCATGAATTCGGTGTCGCCCACCACATACTGGAGCGGTTCGCCGGCGCCGAGCCGCTTGATGCCGCTACGGAGCCGCACAAGGGTCTCCTCGGGAATCAGGGATTCAAAGCGCACATAGAGTTGCAGGCGGGGACACTGGAGGGCATGCGCCATCAGTTGCTCCATCACCAGGCGCGGATTCTCAACACCCTCGCCCAAGAGGTAATCGGCGCCCGACTGAAGAACCTCGATCAACGTCTTCATCCCTTGGCGGAGGCCATTTCCTTCTTGATGCGCAGTTCAATATCATGCGCCTGCAAGGTACGGATCAACCCGTCGATCTCGCCCTCCATAAAGCGGTTCAAGGTGTAGATGGTGAAGTTGATGCGATGGTCGGTCAGCCGGTTCTGGGGAAAATTGTAGGTGCGGATTTTTTCGCTGCGGTCGCCTGAACCAATCTGGGTCCGGCGCAGGTTGCCGCTCTTCTCCTCCTCCTGGCGCTGCTTCCAGTCGCGCAGTCGGGCCTTGAGCACGTTCATGGCTTTTTCCTTGTTGCGGTGCTGGGAACGCTCGTCCTGGCTCTGCG
>CAYOQM010000045.1:1243-14951 GCA_964406065.1 uncultured Verrucomicrobiota bacterium | reverse complement strand
ACGTTATGGATCACGCTTCATTACGGGCCCAAAGCCCGGATCTGAGCCCCTGGCGCAAGCCAGAGGGGAGGACGTTCGGAACCGCCGTATGCGGACCCGCACGTGCGGTGGTGTGGCCTTGCCATTACCCACAAGTATCACCGCTGGTGGCGAGGTTCCAGCCATCGGTCAGGTCTGAGAGTCGCTTCCATCCCCGCCAGAGTGTAATGGTTCCGGGTGGGCCGTCGCCCTTACGCGCCAGGAACCCTCCTAGTCTGGCGATCCATGCGACCACGTCGCCTGCGCACGGTGGCTTTCTCGGTGGTCTCTTGTTCCTGTGCGTTTTGCGGAACAGAACCTGCCACTCGTCCTCGGCGAGGAATTGGGTGCACGGGGTGTCTGGCTCGGCTCTGGCAACGAGCGTGATCATGAACAGGCGCCAGGCGACGATGCTCATGACCATTAGGTATCGCGCCAGGCGTCTGGCATGTGCCACGCGGCAGGCCTCGACACGAAACCCGGATTTCAGAACCTTGAAATACATCTCGATGCGCCATCGCAGGCAGTACCAGCGCACTTTCTCGCAGGCTTCGTCGAAGGACCGTACCGGAAGGCTGGTCAACAGCATCCATTCGACCGGCTCCTCTCCCGTCGGCGGATCGGGCTCAAGAACATAGACGGCATGCATGTCGATGTCGGGCAGTGATTCGGTTCTGTGTTTTACGTTGTTGCGGGGAGGGTTGAGCGACAGGGGCGCGAATCTGACGGTGACGGTAGCCGAACGCGCTTCTCGTGCCTCACAGTGTTTGGTCTTCGCACGCTTAGGGAGTTGCAGCGTATAGGAACCGGCTTCGGCCTGCTGAAGCATGTAGTCCCAGAGCTTCAAGACGTCCTTCTCTGCGTATCTGGACCCGCGGTTGACCGTCCTGTTCGCGCTTGCCCGCACGAGAACCGCGGCATCGAGCTTGTGGCTTAGCTTGAAGAAATCGTAGAGATCGGCCTCGCGATCACACACGGTTACGACACGGGTGTCTAGCAAGGCCTCTTCCGTGGCCTTCAGCGCCTGAAGCCATCTGTAAGTCTCCTTCTCTTCGACCGGCAGAACATCCTGAATGTACCGGCCTCCGTTGCGCCGGCGTTGGTGCTCCGGGCGCAGCTTCCTTGCGAAGATGTTCTGATCCAACAGCCCCAGGGGTAGCCCCTGTGTTGTAATGGCCAGGCAGGCGTGCATCACCAGTCCCTTTGAGTAGATCTTCTCGACGTGGCTACCTTTCTTCATCGACATCTTGCCCAGACCCTCTGTTGTCAGATGGCTGGTATACACGAAATAGCTGGTATCCTGGATCGCCAGCACCGTGTTGTGCGACTTGGCGCGCTGGCCAGTCTTGCGGCGATGGGCGGCCAGAATCTCGTCGGCGTCGACATTCTCATTGCGAAAGAAACGATAGGCGGCCTTGGTCTCTGCCCAATCCGCGCATGCCTGGTTGATGGGGCTCTCCGGAGAGTCTGAGAATCGGTCACACAGCGTGATCAACCTGGCATCGAGCCTCTTGTCGCCGAGGTCGACTTCCGCAAACTCTTCAGCAGCCCAACTCGTGATCTGTTCTCGGTCCATCACGTGCCTCCTCTTTGGTTCTTGACCGGTGTAGTAGACGTATACTATACGTCTACTCACCTAGCAAGGAGCCGTTCATGAGAGACCCGACCAGAAAACGACAGGCGCTTGCAGAGAAGCTGGCTCAGTATCCGGACTTCGTCCGCGGGTCTGTCTCCAGCGTTTGCTCCACATGCAACAGGGCGCGCTGCATATGCCGGAAGAAGTCACCCTCTCGGAAGGCATACCGCCTGACCTACAAGAATCGACAGCAGACGACGCGAACTGTGTATGTGAGTCAGGAGCAGCTGCCGAAGATACGCAAGATGATCGCCAACTATGCCCAGGTACGAAAGATCATCGAGCAACTCGTGGAGGCGAACATCGAGGTGTTCAAGGCGGAAGCCAGTCGCTAGAATCGCCTCGACTTGTGGGTAATAGTAAGGTGGTGTGGCCCCCGTGAACTGGCCTATTGGGTCAGTTCACGGGGAGCCGATTGGCACATTTGGTCCGGACCATCCGAAAGACCCAGCCTGACAGGAAGAAAAGGATGAAGATTGGCAAGACTTGGCAGAACCAGAGGATCCCTAGTCCTGGGAGTGAGTCTGTTCTGTCGAGAATAGGGAAGAGGAACCTCCCAAGAAACTCGGCGGGGAATGTGCAGACCGTGGCTAGAATGCTCAGGGCCGCCAACCTCGGGTGCATCTCGACACGTATCATCCCGCTGGAATGCATGAAGACGGTCCATCCTGCCCACATCCCGAGAATAAGCATGCCTGTTCCCAGCCCGCCCGCCCCAATGAAACTTCGCCAGAGAAGTCTTTTCATAGTCATGCCAACTATGTGATATGGCTATATCCGCTCCACTCGGAATCTTGCACGCTGAGCTGTGCAGTATCTGCATAGGCTCCAGCGTGGCCGAGGGTACACGGGAATTCTCGCTTGTCAATCCTTGCCGTTGCCCGAGCCGAGCCAAGAGTGGCGGAGAATAGGGGCGGGCATGCCGAGTTTGCGGCATGGATGGTCAGACCATTCTTCGGTGCGATTGACAGGGCACGCATCCACTCCCACGACGCATCCTCGCCCCTGCCATAGGTGAATCCCTGAGGTGGACGGCGCGTTGCCCCCGTGGTAGTGTCCCGCCAGAGTGTTACCCATTTTCAGGCTGCTTTTAGTCTCATTATCCTGTCGTTAGCACAATCTGGATACATGAAGACTGCCCATGGACGAAACGGACACGGGCTGACGACGACCCGATTCTGCACCATTTCGATGTTTCAGTTTGCACTTCCCTGCATCGGAACCCACAATTCAACGGTGGACGAGTGGGGTGCTCACTGTGTGGTGATTGGGGTGCGACATGAATGTTAGGGAGAATACCGGTTTCGCCATCCTTCTCTTTGCTGCGAGCGTGGATGTCGTCGGGTTGGCCCACGGACAGGCACCGGTCATCACGAGTTTCGACCGCAACGGCGTCCTGGAGTGGAGCAACTCGCAGACAAGCGGATGGTACGGCGTCGAATGGGCGTCATCCATGACCGGGGTGTGGCACAGAGGGTGGGTCGGCATGGACGCGCTACCGGCGAATGGGGGCGTCATGAGGACTGACGTGCCGATCTACTATCGCGTTGCGTGGATGCCTGATTGGCCGTGGGGTTGGGAGTCGATAACAGTCACTGGCGAAATCCTGGCGTCGGCGTCTGAGGAGGTCAGCAGCTACCACGGTACGCTCGCAAACACGCCGCTCGTGCCCGGGTCAGTTGTCATCAACGGCGGATCGCTGACGTGGACCGACAATGGCGACGGCACGCTCTCCGGTGCGGCTGGCGTGGATGGCACGATCGACTATGCGACCGGAACGTGGGCCGTCGATCTGAAGAGCAACCGGATTGACGACGGCGAGATCGTCTCAGCCGCCTACCGCTACACGTCCGGCGGGTGGCCTTCAGATCCTAGGTTCCCCGATCCGGAGGCCGGCGCGGTAACAGGTGAAGTGGTTGCGGTGGGATCGTCTGATCGTAGAGTCTATAGCGGCACTGTCGACCAGAGTGCCATTGTCGAGGGTTCGTTCGTGTTGCAAGGAGGAGGTCTCTCGTGGACAGATTGGGATGATGGAGTTTTGCACGGACCAACTGGGACGGTGGGCGTTCTTGTGTATCACAACGGGGCGTGGATGTTGGACCTGGGGACCAATCGATTGGCAGATGGTGTCATGCTTCGGGCTTCATATGGATACACGTCGTCTCGGCACCTACTACAGGAAATGGGCTGGTTGCCACATCCGGTTACCGGTGAAGTGTTGGCGACGGTGAGCGGTGAGCCTACTATCTATAGTGGCGTGCTTCGCGAGCGACCGGTTGCCGGTTCATTGTCGATCCGCGGTGGCACTCTTTCCTGGGCAGATGACGGGGCCGGCACGCTTACGGGAACGTGCGGCACAGACGGTACCGTCAACTACTCGACAGGGGCGTGGCGCATCGACTTGAAGGACAACCGCATCCCGACAGGATTCAACATAACGGCCAAGTACGGTGCCGGACCGGAATGGGGAGACCCAAATCGCGAGCTGTCTATGTCGGAGTGCATCGCTTTTTGCAGCGGCGGCGTCGGTAGCTATGCTCTAGTCCTTTTCTACCCGTACATCCGGCCGGGGTCGCTCACGGTTACGACTGGTGGGCTGCAGTGGCATGACATGGGGGATGGCACATTGATAGGTGCCGCAGGTATGGAAGGGACTGTTGATTACGCGACCGGCAGAGTAACCATTGATATGGGATGGATTATGATGGCTGACGGAGAAGCTATCATCGCCTCGTACCGATACGGCTATCCGACGATTGCGGTGCGAGACAAGATCATCGGCTATGGCGTCAGCGGCAGGACGGCCTATTCGGGCACCATTGACAATAAGACGCTGAAGATGGGCTCTGTGGTTATCACCGCTCAGACGTTTGTGTTCACCGACCTAGGTCAGGGAACGCTGGTCGGCTCGGTCGGAACGTCAGGGACCATAGACTGCGGGACTGGCAAGTGGGCGCTTGACCTGAAGGGCTACCAGTTCGCCGACGGGACTCCGATCATCGCACAGTACGAGGTGCTGTTGCCGCAGTAGCGACGTGTCGAGTGGCTACGACGCGAACGCGGTTGGCCAAGCTGGTCTGACGCATGAGGCCATATGAGGCCGGTGTGTGCACTGGATCAAGGGATTGCCGTTCATTGCTGCATACGGCCAAGGTCCCCATTCCCGCCCGAGGCCGTGGATCGACTACAATTACTGGGAGAGCACCGTGAATAGGATCCTGACTCGCATGCTTCTTGCCGTCATACTCCTTCTGTCGGCGTTGATCGCCAGAGGGGAGCCCGAAGGCATTCAGGTCACCCGGACGAACGGCAGGGATTACTTCCATCTCTGCTTCTCGCTGACTCCGGCGAACAGCGAACTCACGGTTCCGCTCAGCCAACGCGCCCCCAGATACGGGGGCTCCAACGAGTACCAGTTTGCAGAAGGGGGGCAGTTCGAGGTGTTTGTGCGCAACTCGATGTTCCCCGTGCCAGCGTCCTACACCGACGCGGAACTCCTGATCCTTCGCATGCCCTGGACAAACCCGGACCTTCCCGGTGCGGATCAGTACATCACCGAGAAGCGTGCGTTGTTCGAACGGATCCGGAACATGAAGGAGTCCGGGACCGGCACCGTCGACGTCGTCATCGAATTCGATCCCGGCGACAGATTTGTCAAGGTGTTGAGCACAAACCCTCCCAAGCTAGAGGTCCTTGGGAGGAACATCTTCTTCCGCCAGGCATATGGACGATACATTAGCCACGTTGGCCCATTGAGCACGAAGGTCTTAGGTGCAAGGTAACAGGGTTTCCGGCGTCTCTCGCCACTGCTCCACGTGACTCCAGCTCACCGCCTTGAGTGCAGTGCCTCAGCCAACTTCTCGACGGCCTTCCGTGCGGGATGCGTTTCCGCCCACGGCAGCGTCAGCCACGCATCCGCGGCGTCGATCAGTACTCGCTCCTTGGATGTACCCTTCGCGATAGTCTCGCCGGCCGAGGAATCCTACAATCCTGACTGGGCGACGACCGACCCTCTGGCCTGTTCCGCCAGTAGCGCGCATCTAACTAAGCGGTTGATTGTACCTGTGTTCCGCGTATGCGGGCGCCATGTACAGGGCGTTTGACTTCCCCACCCACATGAGGCATACGATCAGACGGACCGTTAATCGCGGACAGCCGTACGCCAATCCATCCATCTGCGCCCTGTATCAAGGCGCGACCCATACACACGTATCAGGTCCTGAATCTCCCTACGGGTTGATTCGGTAAGGCCTTCGAATTCAAAGCCCGTGGCGTGCAAGCCTGTGGCTGGATCGCTTTTAGTCCAAGCACGCCTGGCGGTGAAGCAGAGAGACAGTTCTCCAGTGGCGTGCTGTACCGTCAAGTGCAGTGGCAGCAGCCGGCGGTCGTCGAGGTCTGCCGGCATGTCAGCCAGGACCATGGCTCCGCCGGTGGTGATGTTCGCCAGGAAACCGATCCTCTCGCCGCTGAGCAGATTGTCGACGGCGAAGTACCGTGTAAGTGCGATCCGCCTCTGCTTCCTCTTGCGCACGCCCACCCCTGTTTCCGAAGCTCCACTGGCTGACGACGCGGTGCTCCCAAGCCTATCTCGAAGCTCTTCTCCAGCATGGGGCATGCCATTCGCACCAACTGGGCAGTTGACTGTGCCCGGGTTCCGCGTATGCTGGCACCCATGTTCAGGGTGGTTGACCTCACCGCTTGGTCGCGTAGGGGCCTGTTGGCCATCGCGCTCGGCCTACTGCTTCAGACTTCCGGTCAGCCGCTGGTATCCGCTGCCCCTGAGAACGAATCGACATCCGCGGCCCTGCCGTCTGATGCTCCCATCTCGTCGCTGGACGACCCCTCGCTGTACAGCCTACCCAAGCCGGGCGAATCCGACCCTCTTGCCGGTGTCGCCGAGAGCATCCGGCAAGTCATTGATCCCACCATGGATCCCCGATGGCCGGGAGACTTCAACTCGGACTACGTTAGGGAAATCGAGGTTGGCAAACCCCAATATGCGCGGTTCTGGGAGCGAATCGTAGCCGACGGGCGGCGGTATGTTGACCTCGACGGCGACGGTACGCCGGAGTTCTTTACGATCAGCCAAGGGCTAAACAGTCAGGACTGGGGGTACCGGAACTTCCTCTGTGTGATGGAGAAGCCCTGGGATGAGCAGGGCGTCCCGGCGAAGAACTGGCGGATGGCTCACTTCGTGAGCTTCGACACCATGGAGCTGAGTTACTCCGGCAACCGCCTGGCCGAGTGCGCCATTACGGTGTGCGACCTCGACCGCGACGGCCGCCCGGACATCCTGGTCACGCACATGCGGGCAGGAGGATCGGGCTGCACATATACGCTGAGAGTCCTGACCATGACACGAGCGCTTGAGGTGCGGGAGCACGTTCTGACCTCTGCCCAGCCGCTTATGGTTCTTGAGGGCACCGCGCTTCGCCCCGTCTTCGCCCAGCACTTATGGAGCGAAGGCCGGCCCGGCGAGTGCGGCGCCGCCATTCGTCAGCGCGGGTACCGCCGGCTCTACTACCATTGGACCGGCGAGACTGGGTTTGTGAGGTTCTGAACAGATATTGCTCCCGCGCGATGGGGTGTGCTAACGTCCCTTGCATATCGTGCAGATGCGGTTGTAAGCCGTTGGGTGAGAAATCGGTTTGACGCAGGGTGTCGTGAGCGTGTCGGGTTGTCAGGGGTGCGGCTTCGCGGGAATTGTCCTGTCAATGTGCCTTGCCGACGTCCAAACGAGATGAGCGGCCCAAGCAGGTGTCCGAGGATCAGGCATCCGTTGTCCGGTTTCCGGACGTTTGCCGTAAAGTGCCCTGACAGTGACGATGAGGGTGTTTGGGTGGAACAGACGAAAGAGTGGGTTACTCGTTCGGTAACTGCAATCGGCGTGCGGTTGGCACGCAGTGTGCGTGGACATCTGGTGCGGACGGTTGGGTGTCGGGTGTGGTGAACCAAACGGAACAGGAGGCAGGTACCATGAGGAAGCTGATGGACAAGGTGACGGATGCGGCGACGAGGGTGCAAGTGGCGGTGACCAATGAGGTGTGGCGGTGTGGGCGAAGGAAGGACGGCATCACGCTGGTGGAGACTCTTGGTGCGATCGTTATCGTCCTCGGCATTATTGCCGCGATTTCAGCAATCGCCCCCGACCAGGCTAAAGCCATATTCACGGCCGGCGTGACCAAGATTAAGACGGTCCTAGGCCTTGGATCGTGACCCGCAGGAGCACCAGGCCAACCGGTGGCTATGGACGTTCTCATAGCCGCCGGTTGGCACTTGACGCAGGAGGCGGGGCATAATAGTAGAAACGAAGAGACTGGGCTTACAGTCCTCGTGCTATTGTTGGCTGCCGCCGCCGCCGTGGCCCATTTCTTTTTTTTAGCTGGCTAGGCGCGGGGCATGGCGTGAGACCAGGGGACATAGACAGATCGGGCAGGCTGAATCTGGATGACATTGGGCTAATTGTGGTAATGATGGCGGTTGTTTCAGTCATTGTCCGTCTGTTACGTATGTTTGTCGACTAAGGGGCGCTCCTGGCGCATTGGGGGCTGAATCACCAAGACGTTGTTGGGGTGGCGGAAGTGTTGATGATGGGGAAATCAAGGTTGGTCAACGGGACCATTCGTCAAGGATCGGCGCTCGTCGAGTTCGCCGCTCTGATGCCACTGTTTGTGGTTATCGCATTCCTTGCGCTTGAGGGGCAGGCCATGATGACGCGCTGGTATTTCCTCTCCCATTCGGCCTACGCGGCGGCCCGACGGTGCGCGACAGACCAGCGGGGCACAAGTCTGGCTCAGGGGTTCGTCAACCGCGACTTCGACCGGGCGAACATGCCGGGGTACCAGAAGGTGGAGACGCGGATGGATGCGGGTCACCCTCAAAGGTGTATTGTCCGCGCAAAGGACCGCTACTGGGTGATGGCTCCAGACCCCGCAAGCGATCAGGGCTTGGCACCGAAACTGCGGACAACCCTCTTCACGAACAGTCAATGGCGTGCGGAGGCGGCGGGAACGAGCCGCCGGGTGCGCACATCGGACAACGAAGTACCATGAGACAGGCATCGCCACCCGCATCAAGAAGAAGGCTCGGGGATCGGACGAGAAGGGGGCAGTTTACGCTGCTCTTCTGTGCTTTCATCATGATGGTCATGGTGGTTTTGGGAGTCACGCTCAACATTGCACAGATTTTCGACTACCACGTGCACCTACAGACCACTGCCGACTGCGCCGCCTTCTCCGGGGCCACGAAACAGGGCGCGCGGCTGAACGAGATCGCGGACATCAACAACCTCATGGTTTCGACGCTCGACAGTTACCGCAGGAAAGTCTGGCGCGGTGGCTCTCCCTACTCGAGTTACAGTGCCGGCCGATCCAAGGCGAACTCCTACAAGAGCTCATTCCAGACCTTCAACAACACGCAGAACGGATACCAGGAGTCCATCAACTCTGTCGGGGCCACGGAGGCTCGCGTCGAAGCCGCAGCCATTGCGAAGATGAACGACAGCTCGGGCATCACATACACGGCCTACCCCAACAGCCGCAATGCATTGACCACGCTTCGACGGGTCGTTGGTGACTCCCAGAACTTTGCCTTCAGGTACCGAAGCGGAAAGTACATCCGCCGCAGTTCGGGTCCAAGCGTAAAGTCGTACGTGGTCCAGAAAGCCACATCGGACAACACCTACTTCTGCGGACGCGTTCTGAAACCGACCACGGAATGGATGTTCCCGATGGAATGGATGCCGACGCCGATCAAAGGTCTTCGCACCTATGCCACCGCCATGCCGTTTGCCGGCCGACTTTGGGACGCCGGCAAGAAGGAGGGGCGGCCCGAGTACGAGGTCAAGCTGGTGCGGACGGGAGATGTGCGACCGGTGCCAGCTATTCCTGACGGGTGGGGGCGTGAATGGTAGTCAAGAGATATGTCGGAGGAGTGCGCTTTCGCGGCCGCAACTCGCGGGGGCAGGCGTTAGTGGAGTTTCTGGGGGCGCTGCTGGTGCTCTTCATACCCTGTATGGTCGGGGTGTTCGAGGTCTACCGCGTCGAGCTTGGGGCGCGCCATCTCTTGTTTGATGCCCAGAAGCAGTGCATACAGGACGCGGTGCGCGCGAATGTGCTGGGGCGCAAGTACATCCGGATCTCGGTCAACTGCGGCGAGAAAGTGGAAATCCTTCCTGCCACGAAGCGGCTGTTTCCGACCTGGCGGCCGTACGTGACTGAACTCCACCGCCGATACTACATAGGAACGGGGACGAATCACTTGTGATCGGGGATGACCCCGGGAGGGCATGATGAGCCGGCGAACGACGATTCTGATCGCGATAGGTCTTGGTGCCGCAGCGTTCATTCTTATTAGAGTCAAGGTGTCCGGAATAGAGGACAACCTGCTAAAAGAATACGGGGACAAGGTGAGGGTTGTGGTCGCCAAAGACGACATTCCGCCAGGCGCAAGTGTTGGAGCGGACCAGATCGAGATGAGCGATGAGTATCCTAAGAAGTTTAGGGAACCCACGGCCTTCACGAATAGCGCCGACGTGATTGGGCAGACGGTGCTGGTCGGCATCCCCAAAGGGCAGAAGATCCTTGCGAACGAACTGTCGCGAACTGGATACCTATCGACCCGCTTGGGGCCCGATCTGCGGGCCATGACGCTCAACCTGACCAAGGAGGGGATGGTGGGTGGACTGTGCCGCGCAGGCGACCGAGTGGATCTGCTTGGCGTCTTTGAAGTTGCGGGGGGCGGGGGGGCGAAGAAGGTCAACCAGGCGCGCACGGTGGTCCAAGGCGTAAAGGTGCTCGCCGTTGCGGAGAACATGGAGGGGGAATCCATTGGGCAGGGGCGCGAGGGTGAGGACGGCCTCCAATCCGTTGGCAAGGGTGAGTCTGCGACCATGCTGACGATCGAAGTGACCCCTGACGAGGCTCGCAAGCTCACGCTTGCGTCACAGATCGGCTACCTGAACGCCGTGCTCCGGTGCAGAGGCGACCGTGCGGTTGAGCAAGGGTGGCAGGAGAAGACCATTGGGAGCGACGGGCCGGACTTCAACGCTCAAGGCAAAGTTATCTGGCCGTCGGGTCAGCCGCCGCCGGCTCCGGGCGAGCGGGGGATGGCAAGCGAAGTTTACCCGCAGTAGGCGTGACATTGATGGGATCAAGAGCAAGAAAGGAAGGTGGGGTGATGAGGAATCAGGTTGCTAAATGGATACGGTGCTTGGGTCTGACGGTCGTGTTTCTGCTCGGCGCTTCGGCCGGGGCTGTGGCGGGCGAACGCTCGGTCCGTCTGGATGTCGGCGGCGAACCGACGGTCCTGACCATGGATTATGACTTGGGGCCCAGCGTGCTCCGGGACGAGGGTGTTGCCGACGTACATATCACCGGCAGGAGCATAGAACTCAAGGCGATGCGCGCAGGCTCCACCGTTCTGGAGGTGAAGGACTCGGCAGGAACTGTACGTGACAGGGTGTCCATCCTGGCGGCCGGTGGAGGCGAGGGGGTGGACGTTGCCGCTGTGCGCGCATTCCTTTCCGATGATGAAGGCAAGCCCATCCCGACCCTGAAGGTCATGGAACTGCCCGGAAAGGCGGGCGTTAAGGTCACGGGGAGCGTTGTCCTGCAGCGCGATCTGGAACTGATACGGAAGGCTACGGAATTCTTTGGCGATCAACTGGTGGATGCGACCGAGATTGATCCGAAGTTTGTCACAGGTCTGGCGGAGCAGATTCGGGCGAGCATCAACAACGCCAACGTAAAGATCAGCTCGGCCGGCATGGAGGTGTTCCTCTCGGGGATGGCCTACAGCCCGCAGGAACGGCAACAGATCGAGGCAATGGCCAAGGCTGTCTACCCGCGCGTTCAGAACTTCATGGATGTGCGCGTTGGGACGACCAACGGGATCGCCGGCAACGTCGTGCTGCAGAAGCCGCTCATCCAGATGGAGTGTGTCCTCCTGGAAGTCCGCAACGTCGCGACGAAGGAGATTGGCATCGACTGGGGAGGCTTGATTCCTGTCACCGCCTCGGTCAGTTACGATCCCGCATCGCCCTTCTCCAGCGCGGGCGTTGTCTCCGTTGAAACGGCGTACCTGTTGAAGGCGATGATACCTCAGGTGCAGAACGGCAATGCGAAAGTTCACTATCGGCAGAATATCGTCTGCGAACATGGAGAGCAGGGGAAGTTCTTTGCCGGGGGATCGTTCTTCATTGTCGCCTACCTCGCGGGCACCGACGACATCAGTACCGAGGAGAAGGAATACGGCATCACCATCGAAGTGCAGCCGCGGACCGACAAGAACGGCAACGTTGCCAGCAGTGTCAACATCGAATTCAGCGCACTGGGGCCGACGATCAACAACTACCCCTCGCTGCTGAAGCGGTATGTGGCTACATCGGTGAACGTTATGAAGGGGCAGACGCTTGCGCTGGCCGGCATGCTGGGCGACGATATGCGCGAAACCGTAAAGAAGGTGCCCCTGCTGGGGGACATCCCCGGGTTGGGCCAACTCTTCAAGTCGACAGACTATCAGGAGGGCAAGAGCCAAGTGGTCATCCTGATTACCCCTCGCGTCGTCATCCCGGGCAGCGCCGAGAACCAGCAAATGCGTGATGACATTGAGAAGCAGATGTTCGCGCCCGACGGGACGCTGCAGCGCAAGCCCTGAGAGGGAATATGCCCATGTGGCGACAACCGGCAAGAGGCAGTGGGGACGGGGAGAAGACGGTCTACTGCGACATCGCTGAGATCAAGTCCGTGCAGCTGCGCAAGCGGCGTGAGGATGAGCAGCACAACCGGCAGGAGCTCAAGCAGAAGATCCTGGAACGCATCCGGCAGGATCCGGAGCTGATGCGCAATGACGAGGAGGCTTTGGAGGACAACGCCAAACTCGGGCTCCTGAAGGAAAAGGTGGCCGAGAAAGCGCGCTACGAACTGAGGCGGGAACGGTTCGAGTTCACCACCCGGATCGAGGAAGAAGCCTTCATCAAGGAGGTCGTGGACGAGGCCCTCTTTCTCGGCCCCATCGAGGAGCTGCTGGCGGATAAGACGGTCACCGAAATCATGGTGAACGGCACCGGCATGATCTTCGTGGAGCGCTTTGGCAAGATCGAACAAACCAACCGGAATTTTTCGACTGATCGCAAGGTGTTCGGGGTTATCGAACGCATCGTCGCGCCGATTGGAAAACGGATTGATGAGAGCTCCCCCTATGTGGACGCACGGCTGCGCGACGGATCTCGAGTCCACATCATCATTCCGCCGCTATCCGTTAAGGGGCCGGTGATCACGATCCGGAAATTCACGAGGCGGTTCACGGCCGAGGAGTTGATCGCTGAGGGCTCGTTGTCTCTGACCATGCGGGACTTCCTGCAAGTGTGCGTTGAGGGGAAGAGAAGTCTTGTGGTTTCAGGGGGCACCGGCACGGGCAAGACGACCATGCTGAACGTGTTGTCCTCCTATATTCCGGAAAACGAGCGGATCATTACGATCGAGGACACGGCGGAACTCCTGCTGGGGAATAAGCCGAACCTGGTCACGTTGGAGACCCGTCGCCCGAACGTCGAAGGCAAGGGCGAGGTGACCATCCGGGACCTCGTCAGGAATGCATTGCGTATGCGGCCCGACCGTATCGTGGTGGGAGAGTGCCGCGGGGGCGAGGCGTTCGACATGCTGCAAGCCATGAATACGGGCCACGAAGGCTCCATGACGACGGTCCACGCCAACTCGCCCCAGGACGCGCTAACGCGGCTCGGCAACCTGGTGCTTATCGGTGTGGAGAAGATCACGTTGCACGTCATCTGGCACGACATTGCCGCCGCGGTGCGGCTCATCGTTCAGATCGAACGCTGCCGCGACGGCACACGCAAGGTGTCCAGAGTGTCGGAAGTGATGCCAAAACTCTCGGGAGAGGATTATGAGCTGAAGGACGTGTTTGTGTTCCGGCAGGAAGGCGTGACGGCCGAAGGACGGGTGATTGGGCATTTCGCCAGCACGGGGTATGTGCCCTCGTTCTGTGAAGAACTGGCCGCCAAGGGGATCGTCCTTAGTACCGCGAAGTTCGCTT
>CAYOQM010000045.1:0-1233 GCA_964406065.1 uncultured Verrucomicrobiota bacterium | reverse complement strand
CTACTGGTTTGATGTGTGCGTCGACTGTTTTTTGGTCTTTACCAGCTTCTATACTTTCAGGCGCAGCAGCGGCAACCGCAATTGCATTTATCAATTCTGTTGCCAGTCTAGGTGGATTTATTAGTCCCGAGATGTTCGATTCGAAGCACGTCCATCAACTCAAGGCGGCTGTGACCGCTTCGGATGACGTGTCTGGCGGCGGGGGTGGAAAGCGCGCCCGGCAAGGTCCGAGCGGTTCGCGAGAGCAACTGCTAAACGATGCGGAGCCGACCGTTAGCATGGACCAGAGTCTGGCCGACCTGTTGCGCGGGCGCGTGCCAACGGGGAGCGACGACGTCAGAACAACTGCCGCTGACAGCACGCGAACGGCGGCCCTTGGAGGCAAGCTTGCTCACCGCGGCCCGGTGACACTGACGTCGGCAGCCGCAGAGGAAGAGGATAACGCAGCGGAACGCCAGACAATGTAGGCGCATGGCGTGGCCATGTGCGACGGGGAGGGTTCGATGGGCCGTAAACAGAGAGCATCATCCAGGTGGGTGACCGCGTTTCTTGCAGCCGTCATGGTCGTCGACTTTGGTGGAGCGTCCCAACTGCTCGCCGCCCTTTCGGAGACACCCATAGCGCCTCAATACGCAGGCCAGCCGCTTCCCGTTGACCTGAAGACCGGCGAACTCCTGCTTCCCTCCTCCGACTTGTCGCTTGGGTTGGACAAGTTGCCGCTGGCCCTGAACAGGATCTACCGGAGCAACCTGCAGCGAGACAAACCGGGGCTGTTCGGGCACCGCTGGCACACGTTTCTTGATATGGAAGTGGTGGAGGACGGGGACTCCCTGCGTCTCCTGGACGAACAAGGTCGGGACCGTGAGTATCGAAAAGAGGCAACGGGCGAGTTCGTTTCGACGAAGTACGAGTACGAGACGATACAACGGGAGGAAGGCGGCGGCTTTACGCGCTCTCTAAAAGACGGGACCGCGTACCGATTTGATGCCGCCGGGCGGCTGCTGCGGGTGGCGGACCCGAACGGTCGCACGCTGACGGTCTCCCGCAGCGGACAAGGCACCAACGCGGTGATCGAGGTCTCGGACCGGTACGCCCGGTCCATCACGCTGGCGTTGAACGAGGCCGGACGTGTGATTCGTGCCACGGACAGCGCTGGGCGGGTATGCCAATACGCCTATGACCGGAAGCAGAACCTGGTCGCGTTCGTCAACCGGGCTGGCGGCCGTACAGACA
>CAYOQM010000044.1:0-15005 GCA_964406065.1 uncultured Verrucomicrobiota bacterium | reverse complement strand
CCGTTGAGACGGGTCTTTCCGATCCGGAGCGTATAGCGACTGCCCGCCATAGAAGAATCGCAGGCTTGTTCAATCACCACCCGGAAACACCCGGGCGCTTTGGATCGTACCTGCCAGATGGCCCTGGCCTTCAATTCGGTCCACATGCCGATGCGATCGGTGCCGTCAGGATTTGACAGCCGTTCCGGCTCTCCGATCTTGGGCGATTGAAGTTCACAATCCCGCGGCCCCAGGAGCATGATCCCGTCGGCGCGCGGCTCGATGATGCGTGCAACCGAGAAAGGAAGTGTCCTGAAGTACTCCTCGACATTGCCTGTCCCCCGGGAAAGGCCGACTTTCCTCTGATTCAAACCATGGACGATAGCATTCAGAAGCAGGCGGTCGGCGGCAGGATGGCGATCGAGGTTGGAGAGCAACGGCAGTCCGTTCAGCACAAAACAGCCCTTGCCGAATCGATACTCTCCGACCAGAACGCCGGAGTTGTAGGAGCGCGATCCCCCGCCCCACCACGCTCCGCTGTCAAATCCCCCCAACTGGCTGAGGCCCACGGCAATCCCGGCAACAATGGTGTTATCGGGTGTGTCGCCCCCCATCAGCATCTGCCGCCCGGCCACTTCATCATAGAAGTCCCAGTCCAGAATCCCCGGCGCCGGCAGCCCTTCGAAGAGAGGATGGTTCTTGGCCACGGCCTCCTTGTGATAGAGCCAGTCGTTGACTCGAACCCATTTCCCCTTTTCCTTGAGCGGAAGCCAGCGAGTCCCGCCGATGGCTTCGGGCTCGAGGAAAATCACGTACGCCCCTTCCGCCAGGCGCCGCATAAGCCATTCCCATCGACTCTTGAGCCCGGTATCCTTCGGGCGGCCAACCAGGATGACCTGTCGTGCCGAGGCTGTCTTGCCCAGCGGTTGCGTCCGCAGGCCATGGCGCTCAAGCCACTTCTGCACCTTGGGTTCGACGCCCCACAGGGTGACGACCCCTTTGACGTGCGGGAGTTGGTCTTCGCAGGAAAGATGGAACGGTCGCCTGTCCCCGGCCGGCACGCCGCCCTGCTCAAGGCAGGCGGCGAACACATAATCGCCCGCCGGAACGTTCAGCCGGACCCGGGTCTTTAACACCGGTACGGCCAACGGCGGCATGTCGCTCTTTCCCTGCACCGGCAGATGCATCTGCATCCGCTTCTCCCATACCACGCCCTGTTTGCCCCAGATCCGGAAGGTCACCGGATAGGTTCCCGGCTTCAGCACGCCTTCATTCGCCAGGACGGCCTCGATCTCGATCGGGCGCTTGGCATAGCCGTGCAACGGGCTGACAAACAGGCACCACCGCAACGGCGCCCAGCCGTCGCGCATGACATCCACAATCCCGGGCTTGAATTCACGCCAGAAACTCCAGATACCTTCGCCGGAGGTACCGTCCAGCATGCTGGTCATGCTGTGGCCGCAGTAGTTCGGATTGGATCGGATCATGTCGAACCAGCGGCGGCGCTGGCTGCCATGGATGCGCTGGCTTTCGCGCAGCATATCCTCGGCAAACGGATAGACGTCCTGCAACCCGAAACGTTTCCAGTCGGCGTCGAAGGCCGCGACGATCTTCCGGAAAAAGACGCGATCATCCAGGGTGGCGGGAAGCTCTGGTTGCTCTTCGTATTTCTTGAGTTCCGCCACCGCATTCAACGCGCTTCCGATGCCGCCTTCGGAAAGAAATACCGGCCGGGCCTTGCCACCCATGTGCCGAAGCTTGGCGCAGTTCGCCGGTGTGATCGGATAGCCGGGGTAGTAATGGATGTCGCCGGCAATGTCGAAGTATTCCGGTGTGCCCCAGCGGATCCCGGGTTTGACCTCCTGGCCCTCGGCCCCCCATTGGCATTCCCATTCGCTGGATCCCGGGTTGCTCAGCGAACCGATGTCCAGCCGTTCATCCCAGCGGCCGCTGTGCAGCAGGACGAGGCGGGTATTGTCAAGCGACCGGATCAGCGGAAGCGAGGCCGCGGCCTGCTCGGTGATCAACCCCGCGGGCACTTCGTTCAGCAGTCCCCAGATCGTGAGCGAAGGATGGTTGCGGTCGCGCAGGATCATCTCTCGGATGGCGGAGGCAAAGCGTTGCTTCACCATTTCCGGATTCTTGACCACGGCGACTTTCTGGTTTAATTCGCCGAAATGCCACCAGGCGGCATAGCTCTCCGCATAGACCATGATGCCAATCTCATCCGCGATGTCCAGTTGTTCAGGCAGAGGCATCTTGGAGATAAAGCGCACGCAATTGAACCCGCAGGCCTTGGCATAAACCATGTCGCGACGCATGAAATCCGGATCGGGAGCGCCCAACTGTACGACAGGATAAAAGGGCGCCGTATGCATGGATCGCAGAAAGATCCGGCGATCGTTCAGGTGGAAGTAGCCGCCGACCACACGGAATTCGCGGAAGCCGAAACGCGCGGAAAGCTCGTGGCGCGACAACGTGGTCAATGCCACATGCACCCGATACAGGAACGGATCCTCCAGACTCCAAAGGTGCGGCTGACGAACCGTCAGCACAACGTCCCGGGTGCTTTCACCGGCCGCAAGACTTACAGAGACCTGCGTATCAATAGCCACTTCGCCAGTCTTGTCCGGGCTGATGGCCAGGGACAGCATCCCCTCGACGGCTTCGCGAGTGTCATTGCAAAGGGTGACACTCAGGCGGACTTCCCCCGAATGGATATCCGGTGCAACAAAGATGTCCATGATGCGCACCGCCGGCGCGATAAACAGTTGCACGGGCAGAACGATGCCCCCGTTATTGAAGTCGCCGCCACAGTCCGAAGTTCCCTTCTGGGAATGCGGCGTATCCTTGAGAGCGATGCCGTCGATCGGCTTGTCAGTCGGATTCAAGACGCGCACGGCCAGATGATTCTCCTGGCCTGCCTTGAAGGAACTTGTGACATCCAAGGTAAATGGCGTCTCGCCTCCTTCGTGACCGCCCACCGGCATTCCATTCAGCCAGACTTCGGCCAGATAATCCACGGCACCGAAACGCAACAACACCCGTTCATCGCCTGCAGGCGCGATGTCCGGCATGAACGCCAGCCAGTACCACGCCACTCCGTGATAACCCGGGAAGACCTGCTGGATGATCCCCGGCACGGGCGCCTCCTGTGCCTGCGGTTGCACCCGCTCGTACCACTTTTCTTCGCGCCCGACATTCTCCGGATCGGTTGCCAAGAGCCAACCCCCGCCCGTCAACATCTGTGATCTCATCGAACCTGTCATGATCTCACTCCTTGTTATTCTACCGATCATCCCACGGCCCGCTCCGGAAGTTTCGCTGTCAACCAGTCAGAGGCAATGCGCCAGCTCAAGCCCGGCTGGAGAACATCAACGCCAAGTGGATCGGTCAGGTATTCTCAGCGCAAGGCCACGGGATGCTCGGGTCCGTCGATCGGGATGCGTTTCATATAATGCCATTGGGGTCGTATTTAGACAACTGACTTTTCACGCATTCGTTCTATTCGGCTTGTTTGTCTGCTGCTCCTCCGTTCGCAAGGCATCGAGCACCCGCCCGATCTCGCCGACCGCATACAGCGGCAGCGAGATCAAGTCGAACTGCACCTGCGCAGGACCGTGGGCAGGCGAAAGCGCATGTTCGACCTGTTGTCGGCTCGGCGGATTCAGATCGAACCGAATCGCGACACGCGTCTTCTTCTGAGCCGCAAACTGGTGGAGCGAACGAAGCGATCCGGCGCTTCCGGCTTTGACTTCAACCGGAAAGATCTCCGGTCCGCGTGACACTACATAGTCAACCTCCGCATTTGCAGCGCGCCCCTCTCGCAACCAGTACGCGACTTGTGGCGCCTCGGTACCGGCAGAAGTATAGGCCAGGTGCTGCCCGATGAACTGTTCGGCTATGGCACCTTCATTCACAAGCCGTTTGTCATCCAATCGACTCAGCGCAAGCCAGTCCACACCACAAAGGTGGTTCATCAATCCAATATCCAGAAAGAGCAGTTTGCAGATAGTGTCGTCCGTATCCGCTTGCAGCGGCACACCGGCGCAGGAACTGGCGCAGACGCGCGAACAGACGCGGGCTTTAACAAGAAGATCGAGTGCCCCGCGGACGTCACGCGCACGCTCCTCGCGGGAAAGATTCACGTACTTGACCTTTTGTCCAACCTGGCGCGGAATCTGCCGAAACACGTGCTGAAGCAAGGCCAGTTCGCGTTGCTTCGCGTACTTTGCAAAGTCGTCTTCGTAGGTGCTGACAATCCGCCGGTGGACAGCGGTCGCCTCTTCAAGCGACCCGGTTTCCGTCAGGGCCAGTACCGCCTCTGGCATGCCGCCTACAAACAGATACTGGCGTTGCCGTTGCAGCAGCTTCAGGTGGGCGGACTCCGGCAACTTCACAGTCGGCGAAACTTCGTCGAGATAGCGGCAGAGGGGCGGTTCGACAGCTTCCAGAAATTCCCGAAACGACATCGGCCCCATGTGATGGTACTCAATGCGGCCGACTGGCATTGAGAAACCGTGCTCGCTGAGTGCGAATTCCAATAGTGATCCGGCCGCAATCACCGGAACGGCAGGCAAATCCTCGTAGAAATAACGCAGGGCCTGCAGCGCAGATGGCGCGGCCTGAATCTCGTCCAGAAAGAGCAGCGACTTAGGTGCCGTGATCGAACGTCCAACCAACGCCTCGATCTCCGCACGAATCTGTGTCATGTCCAACGAGGCAAAGATCTTTTCGAGGTGAAGGTGCCGCTCCAAATTGACCTCGTTGAGAACCAGGCCCTGATGAGCAGCAAACTGCCGGACCAGGGTGGACTTGCCAACCTGCCGGGCACCACGCAACACGAGAGGCTTCCGCCTTTGGGCCGAAAGCCATGCGGATAACTGATGTTCATCCTGTCTTAACATGAAATGACCTCTATTTAAACCAAAGCATGTCCCAAAAAGACCCCATTGTCAACATACTTTGTTCGGAAAGTAAGTGTCAGCACTTACATAACAACAAAGGGTCTCCCCTTAGGAGCCTGTTGAAAAACTTGTTAAACTATATTCAATTGTCTGACCCTTAGCTGTTCGCAGCGCAGGGCCACGGGATGCTCGGGTCCGTCGATCGGGATGCGTTTCATACGGTTATTCCTGCTCGTAATGGTTGGCGTCGTACATCGCGACAATATTTTCCAGCGGTACCTCGGGCAGCAGTTCCTGTCCGGGGCACAGGATATAGCCGCCGCGGTTGCGGGTCGCGGCCAGGTAACGCTTGACCTCCCGACGGACATCTTCAGGCGTACCGCGGGGCAGTGTGACCTGCATGTCAACCGCGCCGTTCAGGGTGAGCCGATCGCCGTATTCGGCCACCAGCTTCTCAAACGCCATGCCGGTCGCCTGCACCTGGATCGGGTCCAGGATATCCACGCCATCCTCGATCCAGAGCGGGATCAATTCGCAGACACTGCCGCAGGAGTGCTGCATGACTTTGCAGCCATTCTCGTGCGAGACATCGTAAAACCGCTTGAGCGGCTGGCGGAAGAAGCGCTTCCACAGGTCGAGCCCGATGAACAGGCCGCGCTGGGTCCCGAAATCGTTGCCGAAGTACGTCAGGTCGAGCTTGCCGTCGGCCGCCTCGAGAAAACGGCGGAGCACCGCGATCTCGTAGTCCACCATGTGCCGGATGATCGCCTCGATCACGTCCGGCTTCAGGAGCATCCACATCAGGAAATTCTCCTGGCCGATGAACCAGCCGACCTCATGGAAGAAGGGGCTCCAGGGAGCGCCGTAGACCACAAATTCGTCATGGTACTTCGCGCAAGCGGTACGCACATGCGAGAGATCCACCCGGCCGGCATCGGGCCATGGGTGGGCCTCCACATCGGCAACGGTCGAATCCTCGTTGAACGGGCAGAGGTCGTGGACGGTTCCGTCGGGCAGCGTCTTGCGGCGCAGCCCCCACATGTTCCGCGAGTAGCCTTCGCCGTCGGGCTCGCTCCACGGGAGTTCGTAATTGCACCAGACACGACGGAAGTCCACCTTGAACCGGCGCAGCAGGGCTTCCCCGTCGGCCACACCCAAATGCTGGATCAGGGCCTCGGTCACCTCCTGCTTGGCAAAGTAGTTGGCCGGCGCACGGTCGGTCGGCTGATGGTTGAGGGTTGCGATGAATCGTTCCCGCGCGGTCATATTGCACTTCTTCCTGAACCCAAGGTTACTTCCAGTATTCCACCCGCCCCGCGGACAGAACGTACGCCCTCAATCGTTCCGGTCGAATGACCCGCCAGACATTGCCTTTTTACAGTATTCATCTAACAAATGCAGGTAGACGCGATATTGTTCCAAAGATACCTCAGGTGGCACCTGATGGTCGGTGCAGGGAATATACCCGCCCTGTTTCATAACAGGCAAAATACGTTCAAATTCATTGCGGATCGCCGTCTCGCCGTGCTTGACAACCAGTTTGTCAAAGGCACCCATCATGCGCAAGCGAGGGAACTGTTTCCGGTAAGCAACGATATCCACGCCGGCCTGTCGTTCCAGTGGAAAGAATCCATCGACTCCAGTCTCAGCAAACCATGGCACCATGAGGTCGATTTTACCATCTGAATCGACGAATGGGATTATATCCAGTTCTTTTAAGCGCTGGGTCATCTGACGATACCAGGGGGCAATATGTGTCTTGAATTGTTCTTCTGAGCACATCGGTCCAAGGTTATAAGACATGTCCTCGAAAAACGCTACGAAGTCAGGCTTGACTACCGCCAGGCAACGGTCGAGAACCCGCAAGTTGAACGCCAAGGTATCGGCGTTAATGGCATGCATAACTTCCGGATGATCATAAAATGAGAAAAGATGTGCTTCAATTCCAAATAGAAACCGCGGCATGGAAAAGAACCCGCAGAGCGTAAACCATACGACCAGATCGCCTCGTGATTGTGCCTCACGCCACTTTTCAAGGAGACCGGCAGGGAAAGGATCGTCTGGGAACAAAAACGGGCGGAGTTTGAGGTAGCTATCCATATCCGTCACCAGACCCTCAATTGGCTGTGGACAGCCAGGACGTTGAAAGGGGATATGCCACCAATGGCACCAGGGATCCAGTCCAAGATGGCGGCGGATGTCAGCGTCATCACATAAAGCGCTTGGAAGGCCTTCTTGCCGCCAGCGATTCAGCGTAAGGTGCCACCAAGGCGCGTACTCCATCATTGGAATGCGATCGACCTCTTGGAAGTTCATGATGCGATGGAATCTGGTGTTGTGATCCATGGTATTCTCCTGTTCGTTATTCGTTACAGCTCGATTCTCTTTTTCCATCCGTGCTCATCCGCGCACATCGACGGTGAAGGCGTGCTCTCCCGATCCCAGCACGAGGCGAAGCATCCCGTCCAGCGCGGACACCGACCGCACCCCCGCGCCCGGCGTGCCCGATTTCCCGTCCCAGGCCACGCCCGTCGAGCCTTTCACGCTGCACGAAGACGGTGAAAGCTGCAATTCGAGCTGCCCGGTGGAATTGAACGGTACCTCGACCCTCAGCTCGAACCCCGTGCCCTTCCGGGTCCAGGAGATTCCAAGCAGACCGTGCAGGGTTTGGAGAGATCCCTCCACATGGCGAAGCCCCGAAACGAAGCATGGCCTCAGGATGTATCTCTGGCCCGGTTCGGCTGTCTCATCGTCCAGAATTCCAGCGAGGTACTTGGTGAGCCAGGAGCTGACCGAACCGAGCATGGGATGGTTGTGAGAGCACATGCCGGAGTCGGTCATGTTCTCCCATCGCTCCCACAGCGTGGTCGCCCCGTTTGCGAGCATGTAGCCCCAGCTCGGGTAATCCTCGCGGGTGGCAACGTGAAACGCGACGTCGGCGCGTCCATGATCCGACAACGCTTCGAGGAGGAACTTTGTGCAGAGGTTCCCGGTTGTCAGGTGGCCGTGGTTCTTCTCCATAACATCACGCACGAGATTGTCCATGACCCTCGGAATCCGCTCCGCCGGCACGATGCCCAGCCAGAGTGCAAAGCTGTTGCAGGCCTGGTTGTTCGAGCCGTACCCTCCAGTTCCCTCGTCCCAGAAACGATCGTTGATGGCGCGGGAGATCAACCGCTCCTGCGAAAAGTATCCTTCGGCATCTGCCACCTTCCCGAGTACCCGCGCGGTCTTCCCGAGCAGGCGGGTCAGAAAAAGCCAGCAGCCGCTGGACATCAGCACGCCGGGTGTGTCCCGGGAGGCCGCCCCCTTGTTGACGGCGAACTCGATCGGCGGCGCCCAGTCACCCCAGTTGCTGAACTGCACGAGGTTGTCCCGGGTATTCGACTGGAGAAAGGCGTGCCAGCGCTGCACCGTCTGGTAGTGTTCGGACAGGATTCGACGGTCGCCGTAGTGCCGGTACATGAGCCAGGACAGGAGGCCGGGGGCGACACTGACGGGGTCAGCGACCTGGTTGCCCCAATTGTAAGGGGCCGTGTCCGAGATGGCCCCGTGCGGGTCCTGCGTGTCGGCAATGTCGTCGAGCCATTTTGTCAGGAATCTGCCGGCGTGGAAGTTGTAGACAAGCTCCTCGGCGCGAGCCGTCATATCGTTCAGCCACCCCTGGCGTTCGCCCCGCTGCGGGCAGTCGGTGGGAACCCCGTGCTGGTTGCTCTCTTCCGTTGCGATGACCATGGTATTGATCCGGTTGAGCAGTTCGTTGTCGCAGTGGAATGTGGAGCGCCGCGCGATGTCCGACCTTACCTGGCAGGCTTCGAAGGCATCCAGGAGCGGCGTCCCGGGGTAGCCCTCAACCTGGACGAAACGGAATCCGTGATAGGTGAAGTGAGGCTCGTACGTCTCCTCCCCGCCGCCCCTGCAGATATACACGTCCGATCCCCTCACGTAAAGCAGGTTCTCCTGGTTCACCGTTCCATCCGGGTAGATAACCTCCGAGTGCGTGAGGGTCACCGTTGTGCCGGCAGGAGCTGTCACCCGCATCCGCATCCATCCCGCCATATTCTGGCCGACGTCAATCACGTACACCCCGGGCTTCGGGTTGGAAACGGAACGCGGCGCAAAGCGCCTAACCACACGGATCGGGTCAGTGCTGTTGGCGACGAGTTTCCCCCCGGGGCTGGACGCACGCCGTCCACCCATGGGCAATTCGTGGCGGGGGGGCTCGGACGGCACAGGGGCGAGGGGGGTGCCGTCCCACTCCGGCACGGCCCTGCGGGAATCAAAGATCTCCCCCTCGTACACGCTGTCGTTCAGCCACGCTCCCGGACGAATCGAGAAGAAGGAAAACACCCTTCCGGAGACCTGGTCGTACGAGGTGCCGTCCTGATGCTCCACCACGAGCCGCAACAGGATCTTCGGCATCCCGTACCAGCCGTGGCCGGCAGCAACGTCGAGTGAGTTCTTTCCTTCGTGAAGGAGGGCGGTGATGTCGTAGGTGGAATACAGCACCCGCAGGGCGTAGTCAGTGGGGGGAGGCTCGAGCACGCGGTCCCCCACTCGGGTGCCGTTGATGCGAAGCTCGTGCCAGCCAAGTCCCGAGAGGTAGACCCGCCCACGGACGGCCGGCTTGCCGAGGTCGAACAGGTGTCGAAACAGGATGGCGCGACCGGTCCAGTTGCCTACCGCGCCAACCCACAGCGCATCATGCCAGTCCTCCGGCCGCAGGAGCCCCATTTCGAACCAGGACGGCGAGGCTTCCGCGCGGGTCCCCGCCTGATCCCAGACTCGCACGGTCCACCAGCAGCGCTCTCGGCTCACCAGGGGCCTGCCGCCGTACTCGATGTGGCCCATCATGGCAGATGCGATCCTGCCGCTGTCCCAGAGATCTCCCCTGCCCACAGAAATGCCTTCCGGAGTCGAGGAGACAAGTACCTGGTACGCCTCCTGGCGACAATCACCGTCGGGATGCTTCACACGCCACGAGAACCGGGGAGTACGGGTCTGCAGCCCGAGGGGCTGCTAGGTATACTCGCAGCTGAGGCCGCACACTTGGAAGTCCATGATGCGATGGAATCTGGTGTTGTGATCCAAGATATTCTCCTTGATCCTGTTCCTATTACAGCTCGATTCTTTTCAACGCGTCAATGTAATGGCGATAATGCGCAAGCGGCACCTCGAGCGGCACCATGTCATCAAGCGCCGGGAGGTAACCGCCTTCCTTGATCACCGGCATCAACCGCTCAATCTCCGCATCAATCGCCTTCGGCCCGGAAATCAATACTTCCTTCGGAATGCCGCCGCCGAGGACAAGGCTACGCCCGTATTTCTTCCTGACCGCAACAGGATCCATCCCGGACCCGCGCTCAAGCGGCCAGGTACAGTTGAACCCCTGCTCCATCATCGCCGGGAGCAGCACACTGAAATCGCCCGCGCTCCACATGCAAATGGCTTTCACGCCGTTCTTCCGCAACAACCGGACAATCGGCTCCTGGTGCCTGACAAAAAACTCACGGTAGATCTCCGGTGAAATGTGCGGGGCCCCTTTGAAAGCCAGGTCCTCCGCAAATGTGACGAAATCCAACTTCACCCTTGGAACAACCGGCTTGAGAAGTTCGAGGACCAGATGGCTCCACGTCTCGAACATGTCGTGCATCATTTCCGGCTCATCATAAAAAGCCGTCAGGAACCGCTCCATGCCCATCGTGTAGAACCCAATCCTGAAGAAGAAAGGCCACAGATCGAACCCCACAGGCATCGTGGAGGCATTCAGTCTCGCCACAACCTTGTCCAGGTCCGCCGACAACCGCCCCGGGGTTTTCGGGTTCAGCCGTTCCTTGTATCGCTTCCAATCGTCCGGCCCCTTGATCGGATGATCGATGAACCCATAGTACATCGAAGGCGCCGATTTGTACCTTCGCACAATACCGCCCAGCCAGTCGGTCTCGACATACTCTTCTGCCGTTTCCGAAAGTCGTTTGATTTCAAACGCCGGTATGGGACCAAACCCCAGATACATCTTGTCGAGGTAGTCCATCCCGAGGTATTGCTCCGGTGACTGATCGACCGGCATCCCCTCTTTCCGCCAGCGTTCAATAACCGGCATCTCGTACGGCTCCAAGGCCAGGACCGGCAACCGGTCCACCGGTTCGAAATTCATGATTTTCTGAAATCTTTGTCTCGGGTTCATAACATCTCCTGCTGACTACGTCAGAACACTTCGCAGGAACGCCGACGTCCTGACCGCGTCGCCGGCAGCAATCAGTGTGTCGATGGCCGATCGCTTCGCCTGGAGGATAGCGTCAAACTTCCTCAACCAGAGGATGCTCTCTCCGATTGCACCGGCGGCATCCTCGCGGTAAGGATACTGATCCATGCTCAGCCATCCTTCGTATCCGCAGCGATCCAGCCAATAAAGCGTTTCGAGGTAGCATACGCTGTGGACACTGCCCACGATCATGTCATCGTCCCAGCTGCCGAAGTTGTCGTTGAAATGCATGTGGAGCAACCTGTTTCCCGCCCGTTTGGCCAGCACGATCGATTCACCCACAACTTCGCCCGCCACGAAAGCGTGACCGGTATCAATCGTGACACCGACATTCGGGCACCGTGTTTCCTGCGCCAGCAGCAGCGTGTCGGCCATGCGCGCCATGTAGCTATGCGTACGGGGTTCTTTCGGCTTGTACTCCAGGGCAAACTTCAGGCCGCGATATTCATCCGCCACCCTGGCAACCGCCTCGCAGAGCCACTCGCGTTCCCGCTCGTAGTCGGCGCACAGCAGGTAGTCATACCCATCCTGGCCCGGCCACAGATTGAGGGTGCCGCAATCGAGTTCCCCGGCGATGTCGCACATCTTCCGTGTATAATCCAGGGCGAGTTTCCTGATCTTGGGATCTGATGAACTGTAACTCCCCTTCCCATATCGCTTGTCAGCAAACACATCCGGTATGATCGAAACACACGTCAACCCGTACCCTTTCAGGGCACGCTTCATTTCCTTCACATTGTCAGGCCTGATATCCCAGGTGCCGACCAGTTCAATTCCTGCCACGTGAGGAATCGCCGCCGCCCGCTTGAGCATGACCATCGTTGCCAGCTTTTCCTTGTAACCACTGCAGAACCGGTCACACGTGTTGCCAAGATTTCCAAGAATTACCGAATACTTCCGCTTCATACCGACACCTCCACTTGATATTTTCCCCGAACGTAAACGTACCGCCGGAAGTCAACGTCTCAACGCGTCCGCCAGGCAGGCGTACCTCGGCGGTGATACCCACCGGCAGCGTGACCTTCAGCTCCACGCCGTTCACAGTGCGCTTCCAGACTGTCTCAATCATCCCAGCCGCGGTATCTTCCGAACCATGTGCCCAATCAAGCGCCCCGATAAAGGCCGGCTCGATGACAACCCTGGCAAATCCTGGCTTTTCGAAGGTCGGATTGATCCCCACGATGGTCTTCATCAGCCACGACATGAAATCCGAGTACATGTGGTGGTTCTTGGACGAGTCCGTGTACGGGTTACCCTTGGAAGTTCCGGTCTGCCAGGTCTCCCATAATGTGGTGGCACCTTCATCCAGCCAGATCCTGTAGCCGGGGTACCCTTTGGCGGTGATGATTTTATAAGCATATTCCTGTAATCCGCAGATATTCAGCGCGATGTACAGGTGCCGCAAACCTACCATCCCACAGGTGTGGTGGTAATCCTGCTCTTCGATCAGGTGCACCAACTGTCGCTTCAAAGGTTTGAGATCGGCATAGAGCCCGTGGAAGATGGTCATCGCCACGGCGCACTGCTCATGTATGTTGCACGTTCCATCGTGATTGATATAGCGCTCCGTAAACAGGGAGGTCATGCGTGCAATCTCTGTTTCGAATGTTGCTATATCATCGGCACTCCCGCTCAAGTCGGCCGCCAGGCGTGCGATGCGCAGGAATTTTATATACAGCACGGCGTTGATGAACTTGGCCGGCGTACGCGATTTGCTGCCGTAACTTCCCGCCGGCGGGGCCCAGTCGTCAAGGCCGAACCCAACCAACCCGTCGGACGGGTCAACCTGGGAGAGCAGGAAGGTGAAATAACGCTTGAAATAGGGCAGTGCCTTGACAAGTTGCTCTGGTTTACCGGTGAACAGGTAGAGTTTATAGGGTATCTCGAACATCACGCCGTCGGAGACCGGCCCGTTGCCCCACTGGTAGCCCCAGCCGCCGGTAGGGATAATGCCCGGCAGGGCGCCGTCACTGCGCATAGCGTCAAAGATGTCCTGCATCCACTTCTCGAACAGCTTGACCATAGTAAAGTTGGTCAGCATCTGCTCGGTAGAAGCCTGGGCGTCGTTAGCCCAACCCAGTTTCTCGCGGGTAGGGCAGTCAGTGGGCATATAGGCCAGGTTGGACAGGGTCGCCATCTGGCCGATGCGGAATAGCTTGTTCAAAACTTCGTCGGAGCACTCGAACGTGCTGATGGGTTTGACGTCCTGATGCAAAAATATCCCGGTGACCATCTCCAGAGGGGGTGTTTGCGTCACACCTTCCAATTCGACATAACGGAAACCGTGGTAAACGAACATGGGCGACCAGGTGAACTCCTCGCCGTTGGCGATAAACCTGTCGGTCATAAAAGGGCTCTGCTTGTAATGTTTGGGCATGTCATTGAGTTTGAGCGAACCGTCCTCGTTCAATTGCTCGCTGTACCGGATGGTGATCACATCGCCCGCCGCTTGCTTGATCTTGAGGCGGACGTAACCCATGATATTTTGGCCGATGTCGAACACATATCGTGTGTCGCCGGTCTGGATGACCTTCACCGCCGGGTACTCGGCGCACTCGCGCAGTGGCTCGCACAGGCATTCCCGAAAGACGGCGGTTAGCGGATTGATATCGATTTGCGCCTGACCCCAGTTACTATCGTCATAACCCAGCGTATTCCAGGCAGGATCGTAGCGCCGCGCATCGAAATATTCGCCACTGCGCAACTGGTTGTAGATGATGGCGGTCTCCGGCAGGCAATTCCAACCCCCTCCACTAATGAGAACCGACCTGCCGTCCACATCCAGTTGCAACAAGAACTTGGGATTATCGCGCCAGGCGGCCTGGTTGTGGTTCCAGGAAGTGGCAAAGGTCTCGTTGTAAAAACCGTTACCGCACCACACTGCGGCAATGTTCTCACCCTCGACAAGCAGGTCGGTGACATCATAGACGTTGTACCACAGCGTCTTTGAGTAATCGCTGACCGGCGCCGTCAACTTGTCCTGGCTGACGGGCCGGCCGTTGAGCCAGTAATAGCCGTAACCCAGACCGCAAACGCTTAGCGTCGCCTTGCTAAAGCTTCCAAGCGCGAACTTGCGGCGGAATTGCGGGGCGGGATTGGTCTCGCGGTACTCGGGCACAAAGGGGATGTTGGGTTTGATGAAATTGGCGTGAGTAAAGGGCTCGGGTTTCTTGCCTGTGAATACTTTCTGAAACCGACTCAACACCGTCTCACTCATAGTCCCTCCGTTTTGTAAAACTTTGGTTGGTGTTCATGCGCGAAATAGTACGGGAAACTTCGGCGCACGGCCATGGACTTGGTTTACATTTCGGATGGACGCTATTGACCTGAAAATGGTCCTGCCGCAACGGTCCGAACCGGCCACAAATCACCCGCTGGCGATCCGCTTCCGGAAAAGGGCCGGGCTCATTCCCTGGACACGACGGAAGACACGGCTGTAATGGTACGGGTCGGGGAATCCCACCTGTTCGGCGACCGCGCGTATCGAGGCTGCGGTGTTAAGGAGAAGGCGCTGCGATTCCTGAATACGCACATGCTCCAGGTACTGCATCGGCGACAAACCGGTGAGGCGATGAAACAGCCGGCAGAAATAGCCGGAGGAGTACGCCGTTTGGGCCAGGACCTGACCGAAGGTCAAAGGTTCGCTGAAATGGCTACCGATGAACTCGATGGCGCGTCGGACCGGCGCCAAGTTATCCGGCGGACAAGCGGCCTGTCGCGGGGAGATTAGTTGCGGGCGCAACACCTCGTTGCGCGGCGCGCGGTAGGCGGTTGCCAGCACCTCCAGACTTAGGCTACCGAGCCTGATCTCCCGGGCGGTATCCGTGCTACGCCACTCGCGTATCGCGCTGCCG
>CAYOQM010000043.1:0-15030 GCA_964406065.1 uncultured Verrucomicrobiota bacterium | reverse complement strand
GGAAATGCTGGCCCCGACCTCCTACATCATGGGCGCGGGGCTTGGCGAAAGCGTGGCCCTGGTCACGGACGGCCGCTTTTCCGGCGGCACCCGCGGCGCCTGTATCGGGCATGTCTCCCCTGAGGCGGCGGCAGGCGGAACGATCGGCCTGCTTAGGGCGGGCGACATGATCAGCATTGACCTCAACGCCCACCTGTTGACCGCGGAGGTGTCGGAAGAGGATTTCAATCGCCGCCGGGCCGAAGCCAAGCCCTTCACGCCACGCATTGTGACCGGCTATCTCAAGCGGTACGCCCAACTTGTCACCAGCGCCGGAACCGGCGCCGTCATGGGGTAAGGGTGGCGCCCACGGTATCATTTAAAACCATCGGCTGCAGGCTGAATCAGGCCGAGACGGCAACCATGACCGCCCGCTTTACCGGAGCCGGATATGCGGTGGTCCCCTTCGGGAATCCAAGCGATGTCACTGTCGTGCACGGCTGCGCCATTACCGGCAAGGCGGAGCACAGCAGCCTGTATGCCGCACGGCAGGCCAGACGGGCGCGCGGCGATACCCTCGTGATCCTCGCCGGCTGCCCAGCCGAAACACTCGGCGACACCCTGAGGGGCGACACCTCGATTGACTTGTCCGTCGGACAAGCCGGCAAGTTCGCCCTCCCGGATCTGCTCCATCGCCTGCACCCCGGACGATTTCCCGCCTCCGGAACACAAAGCGGGACAGCCGCCCTGCCGCATTTCGAATCCCAACGGGCGCTGGTCAAGGTCCAGGACGGCTGTGATTTCGGCTGTGCCTACTGCATCGTTCCCTCTGCCCGCGGCACTCCGAAAAGCAGGCCCTCCAGCGAGATCATGGAGGAAACCCGGCGTCTTGCCGAAGCCGGCTTCCGTGAAATCGTCCTCACCGGCGCCAATCTCGGACGCTATGAGAACGGCGACCGGCGCCTGACTGACCTGATCAGGCTGATTGAACAACTCCCCGGCGTGGAACGCCTCCGCCTGAGTTCCATTGAACTCACCACGACTGAAGGCCCCATCATTGCCCACATGGCCAACTCAACCCAGCTGTGCCACTTCCTGCACATCCCTTTGCAAAGCGGCGATGACGGCATCCTGAAGGCCATGGGACGCCGTTATGACGCCACCTCCTACCGGTGTGCCGTGGAACAGGCGGCCACCGCCATTCCCGGGGTCGGACTGGGAACCGACATCATCGTCGGCTTCCCGGGCGAAGATGACCGCGCCTTTGAAAACACGCTGAAGCTGGTGCGGGAACTTCCGTTCAGCAATCTTCATGTCTTCCCCTTCAGCCGCCGCCCCGGAACCCGGGCCGAGTTACTGACCGGACAGGTGCCTGAACACATCAAGAAAGAACGCCTGCGTGTTCTGGTCGAACTCGGAGAGACCAAGCGCCTCCTTTTCTCGGATCGCTTTACGGGCAAGACCGTTCGGGTCCTCATCGAACGAGTCGACGCCACCGGCGCCGGCCATGGCTGGACGGACGAGTATGTCGCCGCCCAGGTGGACGCACCGGACTTGAAACCCCGCCAACTCGTCGCCATGCATGTGCAGCGCGTGACGGAGGGCACCCTGGTGGGAACTTTACACAAATAATATCGGGCAAGCAGACTCGCTGACCATCATGAAGAAACGGGCATTCATCATCGCGACAATCCTCATCCTCTGGCTTGTGGCTATGGGCTGGCTTGTCTTTGTTGAAGCCTATCCCGGGCTCCTGGACCGGGCTCCGGCCGGCTACCGGACCCTGCTAAACCGGGGGGTCATGATCATGGATCGCTGGATGACCCTCTCCTACCTGGGCCATAACATCGGCTACACCCATACCTCGGTTGATGCGGGCGACGAGCAGGGCGTGCGCCAGTACCGCATCCGTAACCAGACCCTCCTTTCCCTGACCATCATGGGCGCCCGGCAACGGATTTCCGTGACCTCTGATGCTGCCGTGGACACGCAGTACACCCTGCAAACCTTCCACTTCTCGCTCTCCTCGTCCGGTTACTCCATCACCGTCGACGGGAAACGCCAAAAGGGACGCCTGTTTGACGTCACCCTCCACAGCGCCGGGAGCACTCAGCGGCTCAGCGTCAGCATTCCCGACGATGCCGTGATCTATTCGCCCCTGACCGAAATGACACTCAAGGCGCTGTCGCCCGGGCGCCGGGTCACCCTCCGCGTGTTCAATCCCGTCACCTTGTCCTCCCAGGACATCACCGTACGTGCCCTGCGGAGGGAACCCCTCATACAGGGCAACCGCACGAATGAAACCCTTGTGCTGGCGGCCAAAATGGACGGCATGGAAACCCTCTCCTGGATGGATTCCTCCGGAGTCATGCTCCGGCAGCAAACCCCCTTCGGCTGGACCCTGGAAAGCAGTACCGCACAGGACGCATTGTCTCCCGCCAACACCACAGATACGGGAGACTTGCTGACCGCCCTTGCCGTCCCGATCACGGGCAATGCGGATCTTCTGACCTCTCAGCCGACCGTACGCCTCCGCCTCACGGGAGTCACCCTGACTCGTGAACAGCTCGAAACCCACAGGCAGGAAATCGTCTCACTGGGCCCCCACTCCGCCGAAATCATAGTCAAGGCCGACGCACTCCCCTCCTCTCCGCCTGACGATGGCCCGACCCCGCCCGATTTGGCGCCCTGGCTGGCCTCAACCGCCTTCATCCAGGCCCATGACCGGCGTCTGGTGGAAAAAGCGGCGGATATTGTCGGTGACCGAACCAACCGGCTTGAGGCTGCCCTGGCAATTTATGAATGGGTTCACACACATGTCGCCAAGAAGCCGACCGTGAGCCTGCCCTCGGCGCTGGATGTCCTGCAACGACCGGAGGGTGACTGCAATGAGCACACCTATCTGTTTGCGGGACTCGCCCGCGCCGCGGGAATCCCGACCCGGATCCGGGTCGGCGTAACCCTGCACGAAGGACGGTTTTACTATCATGCCTGGCCTTCGGTGTATGTCGGACGCTGGCTGGACATGGATCCCACGCTCGGTCTGCCTGCCGTGAGCGCCGGGTATATTTCACTGGTCGAAGGCGAACTCGGCGAACAAATGAAACTGATGGGCATCATCGGTCAAATGAAAGTGGACATCCAATGATCTCCCTGCAACACCTTAACAAGCGGTTCGGGACGGTTCAGGCAGTGCGGGATCTCTCGCTGGAAATCCCGCCCGGCGAACTTTTCTGTTTCCTGGGACCCAATGGCGCCGGGAAAACCACGACACTCAAAATGCTTACCGGCCTGGTGAAACCCGACAGCGGCATCATCCATATCGGTGGCTATGACATCCAAAAGCAGCCGGTCGAGGCCAAGCGCATCATGGGATACATCCCGGACATGCCCTTTCTCTATGATAAACTAACCCCGGTCGAGTTTTTGAAGTTTGTCGCCGGCCTCTATAATGTCACCCGCCCCGACCTGAAGGCGCATATCGAGGCCTCCCTGCATCAGTTTGGACTGCTGGAATCCCGCCAATCCCTCGTGGGCGACCTCTCTCACGGCATGCGCCAGCGACTGCTGTATGCGGCCACCTTCCTCCATGATCCGAAGGTGATTCTCATAGATGAGCCCCTGATCGGGCTCGACCCCCACTCCATCCGCATGATCAAGGATCTGTTGCGGGTCAAGGTCCGGGACGGCATGACCATCCTGCTCACGACCCATATCCTCGCCCTGGCCGAGGCCATCGCCGACCGCATCGGCATCATTTCAGGGGGTGCCCTGATCGCGCTCGGAAAAATGAGTGAGCTCCGGACACAGTCCGGAACCAGCGGCACACTGGAGGATGTATTCCTGAAACTTACGGCCGAGACCGGAGTCCCTTTTGCGGCAGAAAGTGACCGCTTGCCATGACTCCGCTGGCCGCCATCTGGATCAAGAACCTGCAGGCCATGCGCAATCTGCGGCGTATTTTGCGCCGGGAATCGCTCTTCAAGACCAGCTTCATCCTTCTGTTTGCCACCGGAATGATGGCCGGGTTCTTCATCATGTTCTACGACGGGTTCCGTTTTCTCGCCGGAATGGGCGGCGGGTTCATGCTGACGCGCCCCCTGCTTGACCTGTTCTTCCTGGGGCTCGGCATCATGCTGGTAACCTCCAACGTTGTCACCTCGTATTCGACGCTGTTCCGATCCCGCGAAACCCTCTTCCTGCTGACCGCGCCCCTTGACACCCGAACCCTTGTCACCAGCAAGTTCCTGGAATCGACCCTGCTCAGTTCCTGGGCCTTTTTCTTCCTGATGATTCCTTTTACCACCGCCTATGGGGTTATCAATCATCTCGGCCTCGTGTTTGCGTTCTGGACCCTGCTATTTTCACTGCCCTTCGTCCTGCTGTGCGGCGCCCTTGGCACACTGGCATCACTCGCCGCCGTGAGATGGTTCCCGCGCAGCCGCTTGTTCTGGACCCTTGCGGTAGTGGGCGTCCTCACCCTTACCATTCATGGAATGATGGCCATGCGTCCGGTTCTTCAGGAGGACGCCTCCTTCATTTTTGCCCGGCTGCTGCCGGGACTGCAGCTGGCCTCCCATCCCCTGATGCCGAACCATTGGACGACAGAAGGCATCATGGCCCTGACCTATGGAGAGTGGGGGCGCGGGAGCGGGATGGGCCTGACGCTTGCCACCAATACGGCGGTCCTGATCCTGCTGGTCCAGGCGCTGGGCAACAGGACCTTCTACTCCGCCTTCCAGCATGTAACCGGCGCCTCGGGCGGATCCCGCCGCCCGGCGGAACTGCTCGCCGGACTCGACCGGTTACTCGCCTGGCTGCCGCATGATCTCCGCGGCATGGTGATGAAGGATATCCGGACCTTCCTCCGCGACCCGCTGCAGTGGTCTCAGGCCCTGATATTCTTCGGGCTTCTGGCCATCTATTTTTCCAGCTTCAGGTCGTTTCACTACAACGAGACCCCGCTGGTCTGGCGGAATATCATCGTATTCCTGAACATCTTCAGCGTCTCGTCGGTGATCTGCTCCCTGACGGCGCGGTTCGTTTTTCCCCAGCTCAGCCTGGAGGGGCATAGTTTCTGGATACTCGGGCTGGCCCCGACGGGGATGCGGCGAATTCTCCTGACCAAATTCGTCATGGCCGCGCTGGCGATGGTCACCATCAGTGCCAGCCTGATGGGCCTGGCGGCCTGGATGCTGCAGGTCGGAGGGACCTTGTGCCTCCTCTCCATTGGGATCACCGTGGCCATTGCACTGGCGGCCTCGGCGCTATCCACCGGCCTCGGGGCGTTGTTCCTGGATCTGCGTCAATCCAATCCGGCCGCCATCATCTCGGGATTCGGCGGCACCATGAACCTGGTGTTGAGCCTGGGATTCATGGTGGGAGTCATCCTGCCCTTCGGCCTGGTCTGGCACTGGCACGCGTCCGTACCGATCGGGAGTGGATTGTTCCTCAAAGCCAACCTGATCGCGGCAACGTGGGGATTGGGGTTAACGTCCGCCACAGTCGCCGTTCCGCTCTGGCTCGGCATCAGGAGCCTGAAGCACCGGGAATATTGACCCGCCTAGAAGCGCCAGCTGACGCCGCCGCCGTAGGCCACATAACTCATGGTCATGACGAAAGGACCGCCATGCATGCCATGGTTATAGTACCAATCACCGGTGATATCATTGACCTTCATGGATCTGGCAAAGAGATCAGCGGAAAGGTTCTTGTACAGCCTGATATTCAATCCGCCCCCGAGTTCCAACCCGTGCACGCCCGACTTGGCGTCCACCCAGCGTGTGCCGTTGGCGCCCCAGCTGTTCGGCAGGAATTTGGCCTGGTAAAAGGCATACCCGATCTGGGCATAGGGCGTAAAGCGGGTGTCGTTATCCCAGGCAGCCTGGAGATAGGGAATCGCGCCTTTGATCTCCTCATCCCCGTCACTCCCGGTCATATCCGCAACGCCGTCCCCGTTGCCATCGTCCATGGTCCGGGCCATGAAATGGTCATAACTCACGCCAACCCAAACTGCGGACTGAAAAAGACGGTACTGGAGGTAGATTTTGTCAGGGGCGTTATCCTGCTTTTCATGGATCTGGGTGATGGTGCCGAAAAACGATCCGTTATTGGGGGTTCCGCGTACATCATCCTGCAGTTTGACCTGCAGAAACCGTGTGCCGATCTGCCACGAGGCTGATGTCCCCTCAGTGGTCGCATCGACTTCGGGAATCTTCACGGCTTCCTCCGCAGGGGGAGTCACGACCGAGGGCGCAGGGGGAGTCACGACCGAGGGCGCAGGGGGAGTCACGACCGAGGGCGCAACCGGGACGGCTGCAGGAGTTTCCACCTGATTCACGGTTTGAGTCGTGATGTGAGTCGCTTGAGACTGAACCTGATTGGTGACGACTTGGGCCTCGCCGACGGGAGCCTCTTCAGCCGCCCGCGCCATCTCCCCTGCCACCATGATACCCGCTATCATCACCGACACCGACATCCTGAAACCCATTCCGCTCATAGATGGCCCCTTTCCTCAAAGATTGGTTTAGTCCACAAACTACTACACTTGACTGCAAACAAACAATCCAATTTCAATCCCCAGAGGGACTGAGTCGCCCGCACTTTACTTGACGGGGTTACCGGCGTACAAGGCGCCCAGGATGGCATGATCGGGATGGATAGATTCGGGGTGGCCGGCGATCTTGATCAAGCAGTCGACAAGATGTGCCAGATGGGCACTACTGTCGGCCGCCATGGCCAGCAGGTCAACCTGCGCCTCGGTGAGTACTCCTGCCCGCCGGGCTTTTAACATGTCAATCGTGGTGGTGACCACCGTGAGGGGCTGACTCAGTTCCTGACCGATTTCAGCCAGTAATTCCAGCAACTCCCGGCGGGTGAGTTCCACCCCTTCAGCGTCCCCCGACTTCCCCAACGCGTGCTGGAGAGCAGCAATCTTTTTTTCGGCCTTCTCGGCGCTGGATTCCATCCTGCGCCTGGCTGCTCCCGCCAGAGATCGCACCGGATCCGGATCCGACATCACGGGGGCCTGGTCGATCGTTTCGCCCAATCTCGCCAGTAGCAGGGTGAGGGTTTTGATATCGTCGACTCCCGAGCCCCCTTTCTCTTCTCCGTCCGAACGCTCCCGACTGACCACCAGATTCTGCCAGCCTGCCTCGGACAACCCTTGACTCACCAGCGTATCATGCAGAGCCGACAGGTGTTCAGGGGCCTCTGCCCTGGCAATGATGTTGCGTAATTTTTCACCGGCCTCATCAGCCGCCTTGCGGTTCTTGATGAACTTTGCCGCCATGGCGTCCATGTCCAACCCCTCGGCTGCCTCATCCAGGAGAGCGGCAGCGGCGTCAGCCGTCTCGTTGCCGGCAATCTGCCGAAGTTTCTGGAGCACCACTTTTTCAAGGAGCATGATCGACCGTTTGGCCTGTTTGCGCCCTTTCTCGGTATGTACGGCGGCAGAGGTGGTCAGTTCCTTGACGATTTTACCGATGGCTCCAACCACGATATCCGTCAGCGACTCCCCGGAGGAGAGATCGGTCGCCATGGCACGGACTTCGACCGTTCGCAGGATCAAATCGGCCAGCTTTTCCGCATCCCCGGCCAGGTGACGGATATCCTCCGCCGACCGGCTGGCATTGGCGGAAGTATCGTCCTTGAGGAACGCGAGAATATTGTCCAGATCGGGTGGCGGCAGGGGATTCTCAACGGGCGGGGCGGAGGCAGGTTCTGCCCCCGAAGGCCCCGGCTCTCCCCCTGAAACGCGCCGATATTCAACCGTTTGCGTCACAATATGGGCAAACTCGGACGTCTTGCTCAACTTGTCGAGCGCCGTGCCGTTCATTTTCGCGGGCGGCGTGAGCAGAATGGAAAACAGCGCCAGATGTTCCGCGAGGGAGAACTCCTTTGAAATCTGAAGGCTCAGAAGCTTATGCGCGGAAAGCCGGTTGGCAACGGTTCCCGCCAGGGGCGCCGCCGACAAACTGCCATTGATCAGAAGCCCTGTGTCGTCAACATTGACATCAAGATGGGCATGAACCTCAAGGAATGAAGCCAGCAGGGCATAACTGCCCTCCAACGAGGCTCGCGTGACCTTGTGATCAACGCCATAGAGCGTCCCCATGTTCAGGGATTGCCCGATGGCTTGAACCAGCAGCATCGTGTCAGAGGCGTCGCCTCCCGCCGAAGGATTACCGGGAGTGTTACTCATCGTCGCCTTATGGTTGCGGGGCCGCAGGTGGTCGCCGCATAATGCGTTGAATTTCGGCATTGAACTGCCGCGCCTCGTCCGGAGGCGGTTTGGCAGAGGACTGAACCTTGAAATTCAGCAATTCCATCAATTTCCCGGCAAGGTCCTGAAGATTATACGGCTTCTCCAGAACGCCACGTATGTCCTTGCCGACCCGATCCGAAAAGCCCGCAAGCCCTTTCACCGACGAGGCCAGAATGATCGGAATCTTATCCGCCATAGTCGTCTCGACCAGGCGGTTGACGAGGCTGGTGCCTTCCATATCCGGCATATAGGGATCCATCAAGACCGCATCCACCGTCTCCTGCTTCAGGCGCGCAAGGCCCTCCACCCCGCTGCCGGCGAGCAGGATCCTCAGCCCGGTCCGCTTGTGGATCGTGGTGCCGGCAATGATCAGCGTGGTGATGTCCGGATCCATCAGTAACAAGGTTCGGGACGGTTGATTTAACTCCACGCCACGGGTCAGCAGGTCGCGCATCCGCGTAATGAACACTGAAGGCATGAAGGGCTTGAGCAAATAATCATTGGCGCCAAGACTCAGGGCGCGGGCCGCACCTCCCTCGTCGGAAACCAGCATGACGACGGGAACCCGGTTCAAGCGCGGATTCTCGCGGATGCGGATCAACATATCGAACCCGCTGGAACCCGCATTCTCCTCTTCCAGAAGGATCAAGCGGCAACGGGCTTTGGAAAGCGAATCCAGCGCCACATCCGGTTCAACCGATGAGGGCATGACCTCAAATCCGTTCTTTCCCAGCAGCGGTTTAAGCACCCTGGAAATATCGTCCCGGACAAACACCATGACGCTTTCCGACCGCCGCTTCGCCGTGGTTTCAAACGTCATCACCTGGTTCCCGCCACCCGACTTCGCGGCAAAAAGGAACCGGTCAGCCTCCTCCACCGCCTCCTCCACCGAGATCAGGTCGGACAAAACCGTCAGGCCTCCGGACATGGTCAGGACCCACTCCTTGCCGTCCACCCTCACCAGCGTAGGCTGGCGCAGGGACTGCATGGCCTTTTCGATGGCACGGAGGCCGCCAAACTGATCCTCCCCCGGCAACAGGACGACAAACTGGGAGGCATTCCAGCGCGCCACGATGTCGGTAGCCCGGAAGGTGGCGGACAAAACCTGACCGATGTGCTTCATGGCCTGGTCAACCGCCCCCGCCCCCTGCGTCTGCTCCATCTCGTGGATCCGATCCATTTCCAACAAGGCCAGCGCAACCGGTTCCCTGCCTGTCTGGCTGGAATTCAGGATCCCCGCAAAGTCCACGCAAAAGGCCGCGCGATTGAGCAGGCCCGTGAGGATATCCCGCCGGGCGGCATGCCGCACTTCGTGGGCGCGACGCAACCGGGACTGGATGAACTCCACCACCTTGCTGACTTCGGCAGGCTTGATGAAACACGCGTCCGCATCCGGCACCAGTTTCCGGTCCTTGATGGCCTCATTGCCCTTCGCGGTCAGCACCATGACGGGAATGGCCGCGGTTGCGGGCTGGGATCTCAGCAGTTCCAGCAGGTACCGCCCGTCCTGACCCGGCAGGAAAAGATCCAAAACAATAAAGACAATGTCATGTTCCCGCAGAAACCGCTGCGCCTGTTCCGCGGTTTCGGCCTGAAGAATTTCCTTGCACAGGAATCCCAGCTCGCGAGCCAGCGACGCCATGAACAGGTTTTTTTCGCCGACAAGAAGAAGGGCCGGCAGCAGATGGGTTTCATCCGCCAGTTCATGACGCATCACCTTGATCAGGCCGCGTGTCCGGTCAGCAAGATCGGCGGCTGACGCCTCCTCCACCATGCGGGCGGCTTCGAACACCTCAAAAAATCCGTACGCGGGACTGGAGATGCGCAGGGCTTCGGCAATCATCCGGATGTTTTTCCCGGCCATGGCATCCTGCTGCAGGAGGGCTTTCAGCGCCACTTCAAGCGCATCCACGCGCGGTCCCAGCCCCCGGCTGTACCAGCTCTTGCGGTTATTGTCCATGCCCTGTTCCATGCCTTTTGTCACCCTTCCTATTTACATGAGTCACCCCCTGAAAGAAAGTCTTTGTTATCGGCAGGACCGCCGCGGGCCGCGGGAGCCGCCACTTATGAAACAAGATCTTGAATCACCCTGCCCATCCATTCAATACTCCTTCATCCCATGGAGACACCTCATAACAACGCCCGGAGTACGCATTCAAATTACAAACTGGTCAGCCGGTTGCTCGAACTCACCTGGCAGTACCGTGCCGGGTGCATCAAGGTCATCGCCCTGCAGATCGCCCTGCTGGCGCTTGCACTGAGCGGCCTGGGACTCACCGGACTGGGCATTGATTATATCCGTCACGAAGTCGACGCGGCCTCCAAACCGCCCCTCTGGCCGTTTCACCTGACGCCCCCGCCGCAATGGGCGCCCATGACGGTGCTGTCGCTTCTCTGCGGCACCATCCTCCTGCTGGCCATCCTCCGGGCCGTGTTGAATTATCTCTATTCCATTCAATTCGCCGACCTCCTCCAGCGCAAGATCGTGGTCAGCCGGCGGGCCAGGATCTTCGGCAAATTGCAGCGCCGGGGTTTCCGTTTGTGTGGCGGTCATGCCAGCGGCTCCATTATCAAGCGGGTCACCGGCGACGTGCAGTCCACACGCCTCTTCATCGACGGGGTGCTGATCCAGACCGTCATCATGACGCTGTCGCTGGCGGTTTACCTGGTCTATATGCTCAACATCCATGTCACACTGACCCTGGTGAGCCTCTGCACCACCCCGCTGCTGGTGGTCATGTCAGCCTATTTCTCGCGGCGTGTCCGCCCCGCCTATGAACATAACAGGACCCTTGTGGACCGGATGATCCTGGTGCTTTCGGAAAGCGTGCAGGGGATCGGCGTCATCAAGGGGTTCGCCCGGGAGCCGGAAACCCTGGCGAAATTTTCGCATGCCAACCGCGAGGTGTATGACCAGAAAACCTGGATTCTGACCCAGGTCAGCCGCTACACACCTGCCATCGGATTCATGACCCAGGCCAATCTCGTCATCCTGCTGGTCTACGGCGGGATTCTGGTAATCCGGGGATCACTGCCGCTGGGAACCGGGCTGGTGGTTTTTGCCGGGTTGCTCCAGCAATTCTCCAGTCAGGTGGCCAATATCGTCAACATTGCCAACAGCGTGCAGGAAAGCCTGACGTCCGCCCAACGGGTATTCGAGGTGCTCGACGCACCCATCGAGATCACCAGCCCGCCCGACGCGCTCCCCCTTCCCCGCGCCCGGGGCGGCGTCACCTTCGACCAGGTGTCATTTGGCTACACCCCGGAGACCCTGGCGCTGCGCGATGTGAGTGTTGAGATCCACCCCGGCCAGTGTGTCGCCATCGTCGGCGCCACCGGCTCGGGGAAAAGCACCCTCCTGAGCCTCATCCCCCGCTTCTACGATCCGATCCGGGGTCAGGTGCTGGTGGACGGCCTTGACGCGCGCCGGCTCAACCTCGACGACCTGCGCCGCAATGTCGGCATCGTCTTCCAGGAAAACTTCCTGTTCAGCAACACCGTGGCCGCCAACATCGCCTTCGGCGATCCCTCCGCCTCGCCCGCGCAGATTGAAGCCGCGGCACGGATCGCCTCCGCCCATGACTTCATCACGGGGCTCCGCCAGGGGTATGACACCGTCCTCGGGGAGGGCGGCTCCGATCTTTCCGGGGGCCAACGGCAGCGGATTGCCATTGCCCGCGCCCTGCTGCTGGAGCCCGCCATCCTCATCCTCGATGATCCCACCGCCGCCATCGATCCGCAGACCGAGCATGAGATCATGGAGTCCATGGAAAATGCCATGCGCGGACGGACGACCTTCGTGGTGGCGCATCGCCTCAGCACCCTTCGGCGCGCCGATTTCATCATCGTGCTGGATCGCGGCCGCATTGTGCAACAGGGCACACATGACGCACTCATGGCCACCAAGGGCCCCTATCAGCGACTGGCCGCGCTTCAGGTGGTCGACGAGGAAAGTCTCCGGCTGCTGGCCGCCCCGGATCCGGGAGGTGCGCTGTCATGACCCCCGTCCCCGACACGCCCATGGTCATTACCCGGATGACCCGCAAGGAGCATGAAGTCCGCCAGCGTCCTCTGGATCTGCGCCTCATGAAGCGGCTTTTCACCTATACCCGGCCGCATGCCCGCATCCGCAACCTCCTCACCGGACTGGTGCTGCTGCGCGCCATTCAGCTCCCCGTGCTGGCCTGGGCGATCGGCGCCATCATCAACGGCCCGATCACCCGCGGGGATATACGCGACACCGTGCTGGCTGCGGCGGGATTCGCGCTGCTCGCGCTGCTGACGCAAATTTCCTTCCATTACCGGCTCCGGTTCGGCCTGCTCCTCGGCGAACGGGTCATCCGGGATCTGCGCGGTGAAATCTTCGCCCATCTCATGCGGATGCCGATGAGCTATTTCAACAAGACCAAACTGGGACGCATCATCAGCCGGCTGACCTCCGATGTCGAGGCCGTGCGGGTCGGGGTGCAGGATATTTTCTTTGTCAGTTGCGTCCAGGGCGGACAGATGCTCATTGCCGCCGGCATGATGGCCTGGATCGAATGGCGCCTCTTCCTGGTGGTGGCGGCCATGACCCCCGTCATCTGGGGCCTGAACCGGGTTTTTCAGAGACGCTGGTCCGCCACCACCCGCGCCAACCAGGAAAGTTTCAGCCGCATTACGGCAACCCTGGCCGAGTCCGTTTCCGGCATCCGCGTGACGCAGGGCTTTGTCCGGCAATCCGTGAACTCCGACCTGTTCAGTGATCTGGTGGAGGATCACTCCCACTCCAACCTGGAAATGGCCAGAATCTCGGGGACCTTCCTTCCCCTCCTGGAACTCAGCTCCCAGTTCTTCACGGCGGCGCTCATCCTCCTCGGCGGCTATTTTGTTCTCCATCCCGGCACCCATCCCATGTCCGCCGGCACGCTGATCCAGTTCTTTTTCCTCACCGGATCGTTTTTCGGCCCCATCACCATGCTGGGCAATCTCTACAACCAGGCCATGACCTCCATGGCGGGAGCCGAGCGCGTGTTCGATGTGCTGGACAGCCAGCCGGAATGGAGCGACGGCCCCGCGGCACGGGATATTCCCGAACTCCAGGGACGCGTGGAGTGCCGCGCGCTGACCTTCGGATACAACCCGGAGCATCCCGTGTTGCATGATATCGACCTGGTCGTCGAACCCGGCCAGACGGTGGCACTTGTCGGCCATACGGGAAGCGGCAAGACCTCACTCATCAACCTGATCGCCAAGTTCTACCTGCCCACCCGGGGATCCCTGCTGATTGATGGAATTGATGTCCACGAGATCCGTTCCCGCTCACTACACCAGCAGATGGCGTTGATCCAGCAATCCAATTTCGTGTTCTCGGGAACCGTCATGGAAAACATCCGCATCGGCCGGCCGGACGCGTCTGACGCCGATGTTATGGAAGCCGCCCGGCGACTGGACTGCCTGGACCTACTCGAGGGGCTGAACCGGGGATTGCAGACCCCCATCGGCGAGCACGGGGCGGGACTGTCCCTGGGACAACGGCAACTGGTGTGTTTCGTCCGAGCCATGCTCGCCAACCCGCGCATCCTGATTCTGGATGAAGCCACCAGCTCGGTTGACACCATGACGGAAGTCCGCATTCAGAAAGCGCTGTCCACGCTGTTGAAAAACCGGACCTGCTTCATCATCGCGCACCGTCTCAGCACAGTCCGCCAGGCCGACCAGGTCATCGTGCTCGATCATGGCAGGATTGCAGAGCGCGGCACCCACACGAGCCTGCTGGCCCGGCATGGAATCTATGCCAATCTCTACCGCCAGTTTGCCCGGCTGGGCCTGGGGGGCGGGCGGGGAACGATCCGGGCCTCCTCACCCCAGGCGGATACTCACCCGGCTTGAATCCGGCTGACGGATCGTCACACATGTCCGCCCAGCAGGAGGCGGAGGATGAACATGGAAACAGGGTAGATGATCCGGTCCAGCACGCCGACCCACAGGAGCGCGAACAGGATAAACATCCCGTATCGCTCAATGGCGATATACCGGTCGTCCAATCCCCGGGGGAGCAACCCGTACAGGACGCGCGAACCATCGAGCGGTGGGATCGGAATCAGATTGAAGACCCCCAGGGCCACGTTGGTGGCACAAAAATAGGCCAGGAACCAGGCCAGCACATCCGAGAACGGGGAAACCAGGTGGAATACGATCCCTGACGCCAGAGCCAGAAGGAAATTGGTCAGGGGGCCCGCCGCACCGGTAATCATGATCCCCTGCTTCAGGTTCCTGAAGTAGTAGGGATTGATCGGAACCGGCTTGGCCCAACCCAGCAACACCGGGCTGCCGGTGACAATCAGGATCACGGGAAGGATGATGGATCCGAACAGATCAATATGAGCGAGCGGGTTGAGTGTCAGCCGGTTCGAATGGGCCGCCGTGGGATCCCCCATCCGATAGGCCGCATATCCATGGGCAATCTCATGCAGGATGATGGAAAACCCGAGAGCCACCAGTTTAATGACAAAAAGTATGACTGCTTCACCATTCATAATGCGGGGCACTATATCATGGTTGTAAAAAAACGCCACTCAATCGAAGCTCCACACCATCAGGCAAGGGCTTTGCGCTTGAAAGCAGGGATGGTCGTCACTTCCGCCAGCGTCCAACTTTACATCACCCCGAGAATCCAGCCTTCGACTTCTGCTATCATTCGTGCATCTGTGCGGCCAGGTGCCAATAGTAGAAGGCCTCAGGACTAACCTGGGCGAGTTTACTGAAAGATTGAAAAGTTCTCCGATATCAAAGAGATGTTTGAT
>CAYOQM010000042.1:11717-15172 GCA_964406065.1 uncultured Verrucomicrobiota bacterium | reverse complement strand
ATTCGGCACCGGCACTTCGGCGGTCGGAATCAGCCAGAGATCGTCGGTGGCGTGGTACATATCCTCCGCCATCTTGGGAAGCTGCCCGGTGCCGGTCATCGAGGCGGTGTTCACCACGAACGGCGGAAGCATTTCCGTGTACCCGTGTTCGGTGGTGTGCAGATCGAGCATGAACTGGATCAGGGCGCGCTGCAGTTTCGCTCCCAGCCCGAGAAACAGGGGGAAGCCCGACCCGGTGATCTTGGCCCCGCGGGCAAAATCAAAGATCCCGAGGCGCTCGCCAACCTCCACATGCCCCTTGGGCTGGAAGGTGAATTCGCGCGGCTTGCCGAAGGTGCGGACCACCACGTTGGCGGAGGCGTCCGTCCCGACGGGCAGACTGCTGTGGGGCAGGTTGGGAATGCGAAGCAGATTGTCCTTCAGGCGCGCCTCAAGGTCACGCACCTCGCCGTCCTTGCGGGTAATCAGGTCGCCCAGGTCGCGCATGGCGGCCTGGGTCGCGGCGGTATCCAGTCCCTTGCTTTTAAGGACGCCGATTTCCTTCGACACCACATTGCGCTGGTTCTTCAGGGATTCCACCTCGGTCACCCCTTTCCGCCGCAGGGCATCATCCGCCACGACGGCGTCAAGGTATTCCGTGCTCGCTCCGCGGGCCGCCAGCCCCTGCCGCACCTTGTCCTCCTGCTCGCGAATCAGTTTGATATCCAGCATAACTCACCCCGGTGTTTGATTGAGAAAATGTAGGGTCATCGTATCGAAGCGGCGGACCGGATGCAATGTCGTACATGGCGGGCGTTGTTTTGGCTTGTCTTGAATGCGGGGGATGTGGATTCTCTAGGACTTCAAGTCAACGCGGTAGGGATCGAACACCATGCTCATCATCGTCGAGTCTCCGACCAAGGCCAGGAAAATCCAATCGATTCTCCACGCCAAGACCCTCTCGACCGTTGGACACTTCAAGGATCTGCCCCACTCCGACCTGGCGGTCGACCTCAAGACCTACGAGCCCACCTTCGTGCTTCACGAGAAGAAGCAGCACCTGCCCGGCGAATTGAGGAAAGCGGCCGCGGGGGAAACCGTGATGCTGGCCGGCGACCCGGACCGCGAAGGCTACGCCATCAGCCGCCACATCTACGAGGAAATCAAGGAAGTCGCCAAGGAATGCCTGCGCATGGAAATCTATGAGGTCACCGAAAAGGGGCTCAAGGAATCCCTCGCCAAGGCCGTCCCTTTTGAACAGACCAACGCGGGACTCTACCACGCCTTTCTCGGCCGCCGCGTCGGCGACCGCCTGGTGGGCTACATCCTCTCCCCCCTGGCCAGCCGCCGCCTTCACAACATCTTCAGCGTCGGACGGGTGCAATCCCCGGCGGTCCGCCTCGTGGTGGACCGGGAGCGCGAAATCCGGGCCTTCAACAGCGCGCCCTACTGGATCCTCACCCTCCAGCTCGACAAGGACGGCACCCCCTTCACCGCCACCCACATCAAGGGAAAGTTCGAGAAACGACCCGAGGCCGAGGCCCTCCTCGACGCCATCAGGAGCGCCACGCATGCCCTGGCCGAAAAGGTCGAGCGCAAGGAAACACGGCAGTCGCCCAAGCCCCCCTTTACCACGGTGGATCTGCAGGCCGCCGCCGCGGCCCGCCTGAAATTCACCCCGGAACAAACCATGAAACTGGCCCAGGCCCTTTTCGACCACGGGTTGACCACCTATCACCGGACCGACTCCGTCAGGATGGACGAGGCGTTCGTGGCCGAGATCCGGACCTTCACGGAAGCCACGTTCGGCGCGGAGTATGTGCCCGCCAAACCCAATGTGTTCAAATCCAGGAATTCGCAGGCCGAGGCCCATGAAGGCATCCGCCCGACCCACCTGCACCCGGCCTCGGAAAGCGCCGCCCTCATGGAGAAGGAGCAACTCACTCCCGACCACGCCCGGCTCTATGACCTGATCTACCGGCGTGCCGTGGCCAGCCAGATGGCGCCCGCCCGCCATGATGCCACCCTCCTGGTCTTTGACGTGGCCGGCGAGAAGTTCAAGGCCAACGGCCGGGTTCTGAAATTCGACGGCTTCCTGAAAGTCTACGCCGAGACGGATGAGGACAAGGACCGCAAGGGCGACGAGGAAAAGACACAGGCACTGCCGCCTGTCAGTCTGAACGAGCGCGTGCCCAAAACGGGCGAAACCCTGGACGAGAAAAAGACCAAGCCGCCGGGACGCTTCACCCTCGGCTCGCTGGTGAAGGAACTGGAGCGGCTGGGCATCGGGCGGCCTTCCACCTATGCCAGCATCACCAAAAACATCACCGATCGCGGCTATGTGAAGGAGGAGAAGGGCAAGGTCGTGCCCCTGCCGCCCGGGGAAGCCCTGATTGATTACCTGAAGGCGCACCATCCCTGGGTGATCGACTATGAACTGACCGGCAAGATGGAAGCCGTCCTGGACCAGGTGGTCGAGAACAAGGAAACCTGGCAGCGCTTCTGCAAGGCCGTGCATCACAAGATGGGATATGCCGCACCGCCCGCGAGGGGAGTGAACGGGGGGCCGAGCGAGGCCCAGCTGAAATTTGCCGCGCATCTGGCCGCACGGGATAAACTCACCATCCCGGAAACCGTTCTCAACAACGGCAAGGCGCTTTCTGCCTGGATCTCGGAACGTGTCGGAACGAAGGAAACTGGCTGAGGGGAATGGGGAATGGTTGAGAGGGAATGGGGAATGGTTAATGGTTGAGGTGGCGGCCTTGCATCCTGGAACGCGAAAGAAGGGGTCTCGGCGGCATCTGGGGGGCCATACCGGCCAGAGGCCGGTTATACTACATGAGCGTTGCGCTGTAGTCGCCGCTGATAAGCGGTGGACTGCTCATGCATAGACCCGGCCGATCGAAGAGCCACGCCTTAGCAGGCGCGGCTACGAAGAGAAACCCGCCTTTTTCTGTCCGCCGGTGACAGATCAAGTGTGGGACTAACCCAATAACCCTGGCATCCCTATGGGACGCTAGTGAATGTATTGCAAAGTTCACTATAATGCTTTTCTGTATAAATTTAACTTGCACAACTAATGTATTACGGTGTATTATTCAGTTAAATGAATATCAATGATATTGGTATCTTGATACGGAAACGGCGATTGGTGCTCGGAATCGACCAGCGGGCATTAAGCGAAATATCGGGAATCGCGGTTCATACCTTGAGCAATATCGAAGCGGGTAAGGGCAATCCCACCGTAGCAACGTTGGCTCGGATTCTGGATGCATTGGGAATGGAGATCCGTGTGACCGTCAAGGAACGGGAATAAGCCATGAGCCGGAAGGGAAAGGTCTATTGCGGCGGTACGCTCGCCGGATGCCTCGAGGAGACACCGGACGGATACCGGTTCACCTATGACGCCGCCTACCTGGCCGAGCCGGGAACGCGGCCCATCAGCCTGACACTCCCAAAACGGCAGGAGCCCTTCT
>CAYOQM010000042.1:0-11707 GCA_964406065.1 uncultured Verrucomicrobiota bacterium | reverse complement strand
GTCCTGTTCCCGTTCTTCTTCGGACTGCTGGCGGAGGGTATCCTCAAGGAAACCCAGTGCCGTAAACTGAAACTCGACGGAAACGACCACTTCGGACGCCTGCTCACCACGGCACACAGCGACACCATCGGCGAAGTCACCGTTGCAGGGGAGCCGGAGGCGTAGATGCACCACTGCATGTCAACCTTGGCCGATCTCCCTTACAAGGGCTACAGCCGCGTTGCGGAGCGTCATCTGGCCGGCGGTAACCGGAGGTTCCCTTCGCGGCTCACCTTCAACCGCACTGATGTCGTCGAGTTCCGGCTGAAGGCGGCGGAACACATGTCCATCTCGGGCATCCAGGACAAGATCTCCCTCAAACTGGTCCGCGGGGTGCTGGTTCCGACGGATCGGGATGGCGAGTACATCCTGAAGCCCATCCCGTCATCCGATATTCCGCGCTTCAAGGCCGATGTGCCGGCCAACGAGCATCTCACGATGCAACTCGCGGCGCAGGTGGGCGGCATCGACACTGCCGTCAACGGGTGTATCCTTTTTGCGGACGGGGAACCGGCCTACATCACGCGCCGGTTCGACCGCCGGGACGGGGTCAGGATCGGCCAGGAGGACTTCTGCCAGCTCTCCAACCGGACAGAGGAGACGGCCGGCAGAAATTATAAATACGACGGCAGCTATGAGGAGGCGGGGCGCATCCTGAAGCGGTATGGCGGGGCCTATCCCGTGGAGGTGGAGAAGCTTTTTGCGCGTATCGTCTGCAACTATGTCCTCTCCAACGGCGACGCGCATCTGAAGAACTTCTCCCTGTTCCGGAGCGAGTTCGGGGATCATGTCCTGACGCCGGCCTACGACCTGATCGCGACATCGCTCCACTTCCCGGAAGAAGCCCGCACGGCGCTGGACCTGTTCGATGATTTCGAGACCGAAAGTTTCCGGCAGAATGCGTTCTACCGGCGTCCTGACTTCCTGAAACTGGCGGAGTGCTACGGCATGAGCCGGGTGCGCGCCGAGCGGATCCTGGACCGGTTGGCGGTCAACAAGGACAAGGTGCTTGACCTGATTGGACGGTCCTTCCTGTCCGAGCCAGCCAAGGCGGATTACCGGGCCCGCTTCACGGATCGCCTGCAGGCGATGGCGTGAGCGAGGAACGCGGAGCAAGGACCGAGTGCTGGGAGAAGCGGGATGCTTGTCCTTTGGTGGCGGCCTTGCATCCTGGAACGCGAAAGAAGGGGTCTCGGCGGCATCTGGGGGGCCATACCGGCCAGAGGCCGGTTACTACATGAGCGTTGCGCCTTCTTTCTTTCTGGAGCCGGGGTGCCCTCACCCCGGAAGAGAGAAGAGCGGGACGGGGCCGTCCCGGCTCTAGGGGGAGAAAAGAGGAATTCAGGAGCCAGAATCCGGAATCCTGAATGGGGAGGGCGGAGGAATGGTTAATGGGGGATGGTTGAGGTTGATGGGAACGGAATGAGTCGGCCGAGGAAGGCTGGCACGGCCTGTTCCGTCTTGAGAATGCGCGGCCCGAGCGTGACGGTCTTGAATCCCGCATTGACCAGTGCCGACAGTTCATACGCCGTGAAACCGCCCTCCGGACCGATGACGAGCGAGATCGGACCGGCCCTTTTCGCCGGGCAGAAAACGGCGCCTCCGGGATCGGCCACCAGCCGGCTTGTGTTGATCGTCAAGCCTGGAACCACATCCTCTACAAACGGTTTGAACAAGGGATGCAGCGTGATTTCAGGCAGACGCGTGTCGCCGCCCTGCTCCAACCCGAGACAGACCTGCTCCCGCAACGCCTCCGGTTCGAGCCAGGGACTTTGCCAATAACTCTTCTCCACACGGTAGGCTCCGAACAGGGCGATCCGTTTCACGCCCATGGTGACGGCGCCCTGGAGGATCCTGCGAAACCCCTTCGGACGGGGCATGGCCAGCAGAAGCGTCACCGGCAAGGGCGCAGGAGGGGAGTCGACGAGGGAGACCTCCATCGTGATGTCCGGCCCGTCCCAAGCCATCACAATCCCCGTACCGGTCTTCCCGTCGGCAAGGCCTACCTTGAGCGAACGTCCCGGTTCGGCGCGATGCACCTCGCGCACATGAAGGGCACGCCGCCCGGTGAGCAGGATTTCCCGTTCCCCCGTGAAATCCGCAGGGTGTAGAAGAATGAGATTCACGGAGGCACGCTACCACATTGATCCGGAAAGGAAAAGAGAGCGAGTTTTCTTCTCGGTGGCGACGGAATCATTATGCTAGGTTGCACCCGTATTCCTATGACACCAACCATCCCATGACTGCATCTCCAAGCCCTCCCCCCCTGACCCTGCGGGGGATCACCTTCGATCCGCCGCTCTTCTGTGCGCCCATGGCCGGGATCACGCACAGCGCCTTCCGCAGGCTGTTGTCGGATTACGGCGGGTACGGCGCGCTGTATACGGAAATGCTCTCCGCCAGAATGGTGCCGGGCGAAGTTCCCTCAACCTCACCCTGGCTGAAACGACGTCCGGGGGACGGAAAAGTCATCTATCAACTGCTGGTCGTCGACACCCATCATCTCGAAGCCTGCCTCGACCGGCTGGCGCCGTTGTCCCATGACGGGATCGACATCAATCTGGCCTGTCCGGCGGCCACGGTTCAAGCCCAGGGCGGAGGCTCCAACCTCTTTGACGACCCGGCCCGGCTACGGGCCATCCTCCGGGTCATCCGGCCACGCCACCCCGGCCCCCTGCTGGTCAAAATCCGGCTCGGACGCCCGACTCCGGACTGGCGCGCCGTGCTCAGGAGCCGGCTGCGGCTGTTTGAGGACGAAGGCATTGATGCCCTGACCCTGCATCCCCGCTTTGCCGAGGAATCGCTGAACCGGTTTGCGGCACGCCATGCCCTGCAATCCGAGCTCGCCGGCGAAACCCGGCTTCCCCTCATTGCCAACGGCGATATTACCGGGATTGAGTATGCCCGTGAACACGCCCGCCTGTTCAGCACCTCGGCCGGCCTGATGATCGGGCGGATGGCCGCGGCACGCCCCTGGGTGTTCGGCCTGTGGCATCACCCGGATCTCGAGGTCGACCTTCCTGAAGTCTGGACTCGCTTCTGTCATTACCTGGCGGAAGATTTCGTCGAGAAACAAGCCCTGATCAAACTCAAGGTCTTTACGCCTTTCTTTGCCCGCAACTTTGTGTTCGGCCACAGCTTCTTCACGGCCATCCAGAGCGCACCCGACTGGTCCACCGCCCTGAACCGGGCGCATGACTTCCTGACCCGGTCGCCACCACGGGTGCGTGAGATCAGCCTCAGCGGACTCTGACGCCTGCTTCCCTCCGCAATTTCCCGATAAAGCCATGGCTTGATGACCACCCGTTTTTTTGATACTGGTCTTCTCCTTGTGAGAATCGAAAGGATATACGGATGCCGAATACATTATTGATCGGGGCCCAGTGGGGAGATGAGGGAAAAGGCAAGGTCGTGGACTTCCTGAGCCAGGACGCCGACGTCGTGATCCGCTACCAGGGCGGAAGCAACGCGGGACACACCATTGAAATCGGCGCCGAACGTTATGTCCTGCACCTGGTTCCCTCCGGCATTCTCTACCCCGGCAAAACCTGCGTCATCGGCAACGGGCTGGTCATCGATCCCGCCGGACTGGTCAAGGAAATCCGCGAATTGAACGCCCGGGGCATCCAGACCGCCGGACGCCTGCATGTCAGCGACCGTGCCCACGTGGTGATTCCGTACCACAAGGCGCTGGACGCCGCCCGTGAAAACAAGGCGGCGGCCGCCGGATCGAAAATCGGCACCACCCAGCGCGGCATCGGTCCCGCCTACGAGGACAAGGCCAACCGCACCGGCCTGCGCATGGGCGACCTGCTGGAGAACGACCTCGAGACCCGCCTCGCCGCGCGGTTGGCAACCAAAAACGAACAGCTTGCCCTCCTTGGCGCTGCCACGCTCGACCTCGGCAAGGTCTGCACCGAAGTGCGCGAGGCCGCGCAATTTCTCGCCCCCTACATCACCGACACCGTGAAACTGCTCGGCGAGGCACATGCCGCCCGCAAACAGTTCCTGTTCGAGGGCGCCCAGGGCACGATGCTGGATATCGATTTCGGGACATATCCCTATGTGACCTCCTCCAACCCCACCAGCGGCGGCGCCTGCGTCGGCACCGGAGTTCCGCCGCGCGCCGTGGAGCGCGTTCTGGGTGTCATCAAGGCCTACACCACCCGCGTCGGCGAAGGCCCGTTCCCGACGGAACTGCTCGACGCGACCGGCGAGGATCTCCGCAAGCGCGGCCGCGAATTTGGCGCCACCACCGGACGCCCCCGCCGCTGCGGCTGGTTCGATGCCGTCGTCGGCCGCTATTCGGCCCGGGTGAACGGCGTTGATTTCTGGGCCATTACCAAACTCGATGTGCTGGACACGATGGCGACGATCCGCGTCTGCGTCGCCTATGAATGCGGGGGCAAGCGCTATGAAACCGTACCGGCCTCCCTCTCCGTGCTGGAACGGTGCAAGCCGGTCTATCAGGAATTCAAGGGCTGGATGACCCCGACCAGCGGCATCCGTTGCTACGGGGACCTGCCCGCCGCCGCCAAGGACTATGTGAAGGCCCTTTGCGATATCACCGGCGTCCCCCTGGGCGTCCTGTCGGTCAGTCCACAGCGTGAAAGCACATTCCGGATCGCCGTATAAAACCCATGGCAACCCCAACCCCGTCCCGCCTGTCCGCCGCGCCCACCGGGAAACTCCCGGCGCATGTGGCTGTCATCATGGACGGCAACGGACGTTGGGCGGAGCAACGCAACCTCCCCCGCGCCAAGGGTCACGAACAGGGCGTGGAATCCGTCCGCGTCGTCATCAAGGCCTGCAAGAAACTGGGCATCAGGTATCTGACGGTCTATGCCTTCAGCGTGGAGAACTGGAACCGGCCCAAAACGGAAATCAATGCCCTGATGGGACTGCTCAAGCGGTTCCTGCGCAAGGAGGAAAAGGAATTCCACGAGAACCGGATCCGGCTCCGCGCGATCGGGCGGCTCGATGACCTGCCGTCCTCGGTCCGGAACGAGTTGGACCGCGTCATGAAGGCCACCGCCGAGTACCGTGATGCCACCCTCGTGCTGGCCCTCAGTTACGGAGGGCGCACCGAAATCGCCCGGGCGGCACGGGAACTGGCCCGCCGGGCAAAGGCGGGAACCCTGGATCCCGAAACCATCGACGAGGCCGCCGTGGCCGCGAACCTGTATGCGCCGGACATTCCCGATCCCGATCTGATGATCCGGACCAGCGGCGAGATGCGGCTCAGCAATTTCCTGCTCTGGCAACTTTCGTACGCGGAGTTTTACATCACTGACACGCTCTGGCCGGACTTCCGCGAGGAGCATCTCGCCAAGGCGGTTGAAGCCTATGGACAGCGCCACCGGCGTTTTGGACTTGTACGATAACGGGAACCCGATGAACTCTTTACTGCGACGCATCTTGAGCGCCATCATCCTGCTGGGCGGGGCGGCCCTGCTGCTTTTCAAACTCCCCTCCCTCGCCGGCGTGCTGGTCTTGATCGGCCTAGCCGTCATGGCCCTGCTTGAATTCTACAAGATCCAGCAGAATGCGGGCATTCCCGCCTTCCGCAACATCGGCATCGCCTCGGGAATCGCCCTGCTGGTCGCCGGATACTTCAGCCTGAACATCAGCCTGATCAGTCCCGGGGCGCCGTTGGAGGCCTGGCGCGAACTTCCCTGGCTGGTAATGACCGTGGTTGTTTTCATCATTTTCGTCCGGCAGTTCCCCCAGAAGCAGAACCCCCAGCCGCTTCCCACGATCGCCTGCACCATGCTGGGACTGGTCTATGTGCCGCTCCTGTTGCTGTTCATGATGAACCTGTGTTTCCGCTGGACGCCCACGGCGTGGAACGAACCCCTCAGCGTCACGGCCCGCGACCTGATTATCTACCTGGTCGTGGTGGTAAAGGCCTCGGACATCGGCGCCTATTTCGTCGGCAGCCTCTGCGGACGCCACAAGCTCTTCCCCCGCATCTCCCCCGGCAAGACCTGGGAGGGACTGGCCGGCGGATTTGCCGCGGGCATCCTGGCCAGCCTGGTGGTCTACTGGCTCTGGCGCGCCCCCCAGCCCGGACTGCCCACCGCCGAGTTTGGCCAACTCAGCCTCAGCTGGGGCCATGCCTGGGTACTCGCCGCCCTGCTCTCCACGATCGGCGTGATCGGAGATCTGGTCGAGTCGCTGCTCAAACGGACCGCCGGCCTGAAGGATTCTGGTTGTATCTTCCCCGGCATGGGCGGTATTCTGGATGTTCTGGACAGCCTGCTCTTTGCGGCCCCAGCCTTGTATTTCTATATGCGGTGGTTTGGCCATGTCAGCTAAAAAAAATGTCGTGATCCTCGGGAGTACCGGATCCATCGGCGAAAACGCGCTCCGGGTGGCCAAGGCCTTCCCCTCGCGCCTGAAGATCACGGGACTTGCCTCGCGCACCAGCGCCGGACGGATCCTGGAACAGGCCGCCGAGTTCAAGGTCAGGCATGTGGCCCTCGCCGACCCCGACGCCGCCGAAGCCGCCAGGCCTGACTTGCGCCGGGGAACCCGCCTCCACACGGGTCCGGGCGGAGTCGAGGAACTGGCCGCACTGCCCGGAACCGATATCGTCCTCTGCGCCCTCGTCGGCATGGCAGGACTGAAACCGGTGCTCGCCGCGCTCCGACAGGGCACGGATGTCGCCATCGCCACCAAGGAAGTCCTGGTGGCCGCCGGACAGATGGTCATGGACTGCGCCCGTCGTCACAAGGCTCGCCTGCTGCCGGTTGACAGCGAACACAGCGCCATTTTCCAATGCCTTGAAGGCAAGCCGGCCGCCTCCATCCGCAGGCTCATCCTCACCGCCTCGGGCGGGCCCTTTGCAGGCCTGCATGATCTGGATTTCGACAAGGTGACCGCCGCACAGGCACTCAAGCATCCCCGTTGGAGCATGGGCCGGAAAGTCTCCGTGGATTCCGCCACGCTGATGAACAAGGGGCTGGAGATCATGGAGGCGCACTGGCTCTTCGGGATTCCCTACGACCGGATCGACGTGGTCATCCACCCTGAAAGCATCGTCCACTCGCTGGTGGAATTCGTGGATGGCAGCATCCTGGCTCAACTGGGGCCGCCCGACATGCGTTTTGCCATTCAACATGCACTGACCTGGCCCGAGCGGCTTGATGGCGGCCTCCCGCGGCTCGACCTGGCCGCCCTGGGATCGCTCCACTTCCGCGCACCGGATCCGGTGCGGTTCCCCTGCCTCGGGCTGGCCCGCAGGGCCGCCATAACCGGCGGCACCATGCCGGCGGTCCTCAATGCCGCCAACGAGGTGGCCGTGGCCGAATTCCTGGACGGCCATATCACCTTCTCGGGAATCTGGCACACGGTGGAGGCCGTCATGAACCGGCACACCCCGGGTGTCCGTCCCACCCTCGACCAAATCATCCGGGCAGACCATTGGGCGCGCCAGGAAGCCGCCCGATTCTGCCTGACCACATTCGCCCACAAGAAAGCCAGATAACCTATGCTGACCACGATCCTGACCATCATCATCGTCGCCATCCTTTTCGGAATGACCATTTTCGTGCACGAGCTCGGCCACTTTCTGGCCGCGCGCTGGTGCGGGTTTACGGTGGACACATTCTCCATCGGGTTCGGCCCGGCCCTCTGGAAACGGAAGGTCAACGGCGTGGTGTACAAGATCGGCTCCATCCCGTTCGGCGGCTATGTCGCCCTGCCCCAACTGGATCCCACCGGCATGAGCCTCGTCCAGGGCTCCGAAAACGCCGGCGATGACGGCGCAAAGGAAGGGAACACCCCCGCGCGAACCTTGTCCGCCATGCCCGCCTGGAAACGGATCATCGTGTCGTCGGCGGGTGCCATCGGCAATATGATCTTTGCCGTGGTCCTGGCCTGGATCGTGTTCATCGGGGGCAAGCCCGCAACACCTGCCGAGGAAAGCGCCCTGGTGGGCTATGTGGCCACCAACAGCGGCGCCTACGCTTCAGGACTCCGCATCGGCGATGAAATCCAGAGCGTCAACGGCGAGAACGTGAAGAACTGGACCGACTTCCTGATGGCCTGCTCCCGCTACAAGACCGTGGACGTGGTCATCAAGCGCCAGGGCGTGGCGCAGCGCCTGACCATTCCCGGCGAGGAATCGCTTCTCGCCATGGACGGCAAGAGCCTCTGCATGATCCTCGCGGCCGATCCGGGCATGAGCGCCGACCGGGCCGGACTTAAGCGGGGTGATATCATCACCGCGCTGGACGGGCAGGACATCATCAGCCGCGCCCAGTTGATTGCCCTGGTCGGAGAGCGGAAGGGCAAGTCCGTGCCCATCACCTTCAAGCGCAACAACACCCTCATGACCGGCAGGGTGACGCCGGATTATGACGACAGCACCAAACTGGTGCGGATCGGCGTCCAGTTCAACCCCACGGAAGTGGACTTCGACCGCATCGTCCACCCCGCCCCCATGGCGCAGCTCAAGAGCCATTCGCTGGCAATCTTCAAGACGCTCCAGGCCTTGACCACCCCGAAACAGTCCAAGGCCACCTCCAAGCAGATCGGCGGCCCCCTCGCCATCCTCATCAGTTATTACTTCATCGTCAAGGCCAGCCTGATGGTGGCGGTGTTCTTCACGGGATTCCTCAACGTCAACCTGGCGATCCTGAACCTGCTGCCGATCCCCGTTCTGGATGGCGGACACATTGTCTTCTGCCTCATCGAAATGTTGATTCGCCGACCCATTCCCGCCAAAATCATCACGGTATCCACCAATGTCTTTGCCACCCTATTGATCGGGCTTTTTATCCTGCTGACGTATCGTGACGCCCTCCGTTTCACCCCGCTGGGGGGGCTGACCCATAAATGGCTGACCCAAACCAATTCCGTCCCCGAACAAGTCCAGCCAACCCCGCTGAAACCTGACACTGCCCCGGCTCCCGACAAGTGACATGCATCCCTCCTTGACGATCACAAGACGCCTCACCCGGCAGATCAAGGTCGGTTCCGTGGCCGTTGGTGGCAATGCCCCGATCAGCGTGCAGACGATGACAAAGACCGACACGCGGGATGTCGCGGCCACGGTCGCCCAGATCAGGGAAATCGAAAATGCCGGCGGAGACATTGTCCGTCTGGCCGTGATCGATGAAGAGGCGGCGCGCGCACTGGGCGCCATCCGGCGGCAGGTCGGGATCCCCCTGATTGCCGATATCCATTTCAACCACAAGCTGGCCTTGATCGCGCTGGAGGCCGGCATTGACGGCCTGCGCATCAATCCCGGCAACATCGGCAGCCTGGATCGCGTCCGGGATGTGGTTCAGTCCGCAGCCGGGCGGAAGGTTCCGATCCGGATCGGAGTCAACGCCGGATCCCTGGAGAAGGATCTGCTGGCCAAGCACGGCGGTGCCACTGCGGGCGCCCTCGTGGAGAGCGCCATGGGGCACGTCCGCATCCTGGAGGAGGCCGGGCACCCCTGGATCAAGATTTCCGTCAAGGCGTCGGACGTCCCCCGCACGCTGCAGGCCTACCGCTTGCTTTCACAAACCACCGACCATCCGCTCCATCTCGGCGTGACCGAGGCCGGAACGCTGCTCAACGGAACGATCCGGTCGAGCGTGGCCATGGGCATGCTCATTGCCGAGGGAATCGGGGACACCCTGCGCGTCTCGCTCACGGACCACCCCATCCAGGAAATCAAGGTGGGGCTGGAACTGCTGAGGTGTTTCGGATTGCGCCCGCCGGGGGCCGGCGTCATCTCCTGCCCCACCTGCGGACGGATACAGATCGATGTCGTCTCCTTGGCCCGCCGCGTGGAAGAGGCGCTGGACGCCTATTACCGGGAAAATCCCCTGGCGTCGCATCCCAGCGTGGCGGTCATTGGGTGCGTTGTCAACGGGCCGGGAGAGGCGCGTGAAGCCGACATTGCCATCGCCGGCGGCCTGGGCAAGGGAGCCCTGTATGTTCGCGGCGTCTGTATCGCCACCGTTCCTGAAGCCGAGATTCTCGACCGGTTGATGGAACAGGTCAGGGCCTTCACTTCCGTCCCGCGTGACCCCGCCTGACGGCGGTCTCGCCGAAGGTCTTCCTTAACGCATCCACGGCCCGGTCAAGTTTCCGGTTGCGCGGATCCGGTCCGGAGGGCAGGGCCTCATCGTCAAACAACTCTCCCTGAACAGGCGGAGTCAGGTCAGGTTCAGCCAGACGGCTCACTCCGAACCCGATCAGGCGGACCGCCCGGGTGATGGATTCCCGGTCAAACAGCGTGAACGCGCAGGCAATCAGGTCACGATCAGTATCCAGCGGCGGACACAATGCCATCTGTCGGGTGAGGGTCGAGAAATCACCGAGCCGGATCTTGATGCGCGCGGTTCCGGCCAGTTTCCCCGACTTGCGCAACCGGCCGCCCACTTCCTCGGCAAGTTCCAGCAACCGTTGCCTGACTTTTCCCCGGTCGGGTTCATCACGGTCAAAAGTATGTTCATTGGAAATGCTCTTCTCATCCCAGTCCGTAATCACGGGCCGGTCATCATGTCCCTGGATCAGTTCGGCCATGTGATGGGCGCCCGCCGCGCCGAAGAGCCGCTCAAGGGCGGCGGCATCCAATGCCTGCAACTGGCCGATGGTCCGGATCCCCGCCTGCTCCAGCCTGGCGGCTGAAACCTCCCCCACCCCCCAGAGTTTACCGACAGGAAGCGGGTTCAGAAAGGCCCTGATTCCCTCCTCTGAAACGGGAACCACCGTCAGGCCATCGGGCTTGTTCATGTCGCTGGCCATCTTGGCGAGAAACTTGTTGGAGGCAATTCCCACCGAGGCGGTCAGGCCGACCCGCGCCCGGATTCTGGCCTTGAGTTCACGCGCCAGGGTGATGGCGTCCGGCCAGAGCGGGAAAGCGCCGCTGACATCCAGAAAAGCCTCATCCAGTGACAGCGGTTCCACCAGCGGGGTGAATTCCTCGAAAATCGCCATGATTTGCGTCGAGATCGCGGCGTAGCGATCCATCCGGGGTGGCACGAAGATGGCGTTCGGACAGAGTTTGCCCGCCGTACGCGACGGCATCGCGGAATGGATGCCGAAAGTGCGGGCCTCATAGGAACACGTCGCCACAACCCCGCGCCGGTCCGGCGGGGCGCCCACCACCAGCGGCAGGCCTTTCCACTCGGGATGATCAAGCACCTCAATGGCCGCGTAGAAGGCGTCCATGTCCACATGAAGAATGACCGTATCCCTCATTTGCGGAACAACATCAGCCTGGCCGATCCGGCATCCCGGGGGAACGCCGGCTCCGGCCTTCATGACAAGGCGGCGGGTGAGGCCGCCCCCCGTGTTTACGCGTTCGCCGCCGGGGTGATTTCACCCGTGCAGGGGGCCATCGCCGCCAGCTTGGTCAGCATATCGTACTTGGCCAGGACCTTCCTGTCGGCCACGGCCATGAGCTTCTCCGCCTCGGCGGGATTCATCTGCTTCAGCACGCGGAAGCGGTTTTCCTTCATGGCATGCTCGCTGAACTTCATGGTCGGCGGCTTGCTGTCAAGCGTCAGCGGGTTCTTGCCCTGCGCCGCCAGTTCGGGGTTGAACCGGTAGAGCGGGAAGTGCGCCGAATTCACGGCATCCTTCTGGCCCTGCATACCCGAGGTCATATCCACCCCGTGGGCGATACAGTGGGAGTACGCGATAATGATCGCGGGCCCGTCAT
>CAYOQM010000041.1:707-15187 GCA_964406065.1 uncultured Verrucomicrobiota bacterium | reverse complement strand
GATCGCTCCAAACGCAGCCAGTCCGCCCAACCCTACCCCCAGCACCAGGATCCCCATGTGCTCGACACTGGAATACGCCAGCATCCGCTTGAAATCGCGCTGGCGAATCATGAAGACCGCTGCAACCGCCATGGAAAACAGTCCGATGAAAACCAGGATTTCACGGGCAAACGCCGCCTCCGGAGCCGCCTGGCAGATTTGATAAAACCTCAGGATGGCCAGAAAGGCGCAACTGGTGGCGCCACCCGCCAACAAGGCGCCGACCAGACCCGGCGCCTCGCCATACGCATCCGGCTTCCAGGTATGCATCGGGGCGAGGCCCATCTTGGTTCCATATCCGACCAACAGCAACACGAAGGCGGCGTGCAACCAGGGGCGCGACAACTGCGGCGCCAGTTTTACCAGATCGTCAAGCAGCAGCGTCGGCACCAACCCCTCGTGTAACGCCGAGTACGCCAGAAAGAAGGATCCCAGCAAGGCCAGCGCGATACCCACAGAACCGATTAGCAGGTACTTCCAGGTGGCCTCCAGTGATCGTGAACTGCGATTGAAGAACAACAACGGCGCCGTCGCCAGCGTTGTGGCTTCAATGGCCACCCACATAAGGCCCAGGTGATGCGCCAGCACCACCAGGGTCATCATTCCCAGCATCCCCAGCAGGCAGGCGCAAAAAATCCGGTTCGCACGGTCATGCCGCAACGCCAGATAGGCGGGCGCATAAAACCCGCAAACGACAAACAGCACACTAACCAGCCCCAGGACCAGCTTACCCAGCGGATCCAGCACCAACCAGCCTTGCAACCCACCAACCGCCCCCCCCGCCAGGGCCTTCATCGTCAGGGCAAAATGAGCCACCCCCCCCATCGGAACCAGCCAGGGACGCCAGCGATTGGACGGCACGGCCAGTGCCAGCAAGGCAAACAGCAGCGGAACCCCAAACAACAGGAAAACCATATTTTACTCCTTCAACTCCGACAACACGAGAGTGCTAACCGACGAAAACTCCCGGCTGATCTTGTGAATAATGATGCCCATGACAAATATGGCGACAAACAAATCCAGCAGTACCCCGAGTTCGACCATGAAGGGAATGGCTTCCATCAGCAGCAATCCGAAAATGAACACCCCGTTTTCAAGAATCAGATACCCCACCACCTGCGTGATCGCTTTCGAACGGGTGGTCAGGATAAGAAACCCGGTCAGCACCGTGGATAACGCGGCCGGCACGATTAGGGATCCGCTATGGGCGTGCACGATCGGAAGCGTCTTGGAAAACAGCAGGGCCAGCGCCGTGCCTACGGCGCCCAGGAACAGCGAGGCGACAAACCCGACAATCGGCTCCACCTCCCGCCGGATCACCACCTCGCGAATGGCATGGAATAGCATCCGGGGAATGACCACCCCCTTCAGCGCCACCGTCGCCCCGGCCATCAACACCACCCAGATCATGAATGTCCCATGCGCCAGCACAATCATGAGCCCGAGCAACATCCCCTGCAACGCCACCGCCTGGATCAGCGTTCGCATCCGGCTTGCCCCCAGCGCCACGAAATTCAGAAGCAGCACCACAACCAGTATGGGATCGATCATAATCTGCATGATATCACCTCAACAACAGAATCACGCCGAATGCCGACAGCAGGCATGCGGCGATCAGGAACGTCGGCACAAACACCATTCTGAATCTGGCCATCATGGACTCCACCACTCCGATGACCCCCGCCAGCGCCACCATTCCGACGATAAATAGGCCCCAGTCGACCCAGGGACTTGCACTGTCAAACGGCGCCACGACACGCATCAGAAAAGCCCCCAGCACGAAAAGTTTGACGGACGCCCCATAAAGGATCATGCCAAACGCCGGACCACTGTGATCCAAAACCATCACTTCATGGATCATCGTCAGTTCCAGGTGAGTATTCGGATCGTCGAACGGAATTCGTGAAGTCTCGACCAGCAGAACAATAAATAAACTCGCCGCCACCAGCACCAATGAGGGGGCTGCCCCTCCTGCGCCCAGCGGATAGTTTCCGCCCAGCATGGTGGTCAGCGAAAGCGATGACGATAGTTTTGCCAGCACCAGAAACCCCAAAAACAACGCCGGTTCCGCCAGACATGAAAAAGTCACCTCACGAGCCGAACCCATGCCCTCGAAAGCCGAGCCGGTATCCAACGCCGCCGAAGCCGTGAAAAACCGGCCCAGGGCAAAGAGATAGGCAAATAAGATCATATCCCCGCTGAACATCAGCGGGGCCCCATGGCTGCCGAACGGGATCAGCAGCCCCGCCAGCAGCGCCGTGACGAGCCCCACCACCGGACCTGCCCGAAAGACCCAGGTGGTGGTCACACTGAAGACGGAACCTTTTTGAAACAGCTTGACGAGATCATGGTAGGGTTGCAGCAACGGAGGCCCGACACGACCGGCAAACACCGCCTTGGTCTTGCCGATGACCCCCAACAGCAGGGGGGGCATGACCAGCAACAGGACCATATGAACGAGCGTGTGAATCATATCCGTATTCCGCCTAACTCCACAACAACAGCACCATCAGGAAAACAACGATATAAAGCAGGTACACATGAATATTGCCGGCCTGCAGGAACCGGAAAGAAGACAGAAAGCGGGCTACGAACCGGAACGCTGGTTTCAGGGCGGAATCAAGAACAAGGTCAAGCACATGGCTCCTGAAACGGGTTCGTGCGGGGAACACCGCCGTCAGAGCGGGCTGATGCACCCGTGGCTGCTGAATCCAGGCAAACAACCCACCCAATATCCCCGCCAAGGAGGAGGCCGTGTACTGCATCCGCGCCGAAGGCGCCGCATACCCGCAATCCCAGGTGATTCCAGAGGTAACGGGTCCCCGGCGCACAAACCAGGACAACACGGCCCAGCCGGCAGACAGCATCAGCACTAACGCTACTGCTCCAACACTGATCCATCCCAACGGGATCAATGACGTCAATACCGGCATTTTCATCCCGGGCCCCCATGCCTCCACCGCGCGAACCAGAACGGGTGCCACCAGTCCCGGCGCCACCCCAATCACGATACACCCCCCCGCGAGAATCCCCATGGGTCCCCTCATCCTCCAGCCAACTTCATGCGCATGGGCCCCATGCGGCGAACGGGCCAAGCCCAGAAAAACGGCGCCAAAGGCCTTGACGAAACACGCCAGGGCCAGCGAGCCGATCAGGGCCAGAACAGGGACAACGAACGCCGCCCCTGCCCATGATGCCGGCCCTCCGATGCCGAGTGCGCGAAACGCCCCCAGATAGATCAGCAGTTCGCTCACAAACCCGTTCAACGGGGGCAACCCGCAAATGGCCACCGCACCCACCGCAAAAAATAACGCCGTCCATGGCATCACACGGGCAAGTCCACCCAGATGATCCATATCCCGCGACTGTGCGGCATGGATAACCGAGCCGGCGCTGAGAAAGAGGAGCGACTTGAACAAGCTATGGTTCCAGACATGGAGCAACCCGCCCGCCAAACCGAGCAGAACCCAATCCATGCAATTCAAGGAACGGCCTACCAATGCCAGCCCGATGCCCATGACGATGATCCCGATATTTTCGATGCTGTGATAGGCCAGCAACCTTTTCAGATCATGCTGTCCCAACGCCAGCACCACTCCCACCACCCCCGAAGCAGCGCCCAGACCCAGTAACACCCCTCCCCACCACACGGGCGGATCGGGCAGCCAGGAAGTCATCCGAAGAAGCCCGTAAATACCGATTTTGATCAACACCCCGGACATCAGAGACGAGACGTGACTTGGCGCCATGGCATGCGCACTGGGCAGCCAGATATGCAGGGGCATCACCCCCGCCTTGCACCCGAAGGCAATCACCGCCAACACAAACAGCACGGTCATGACTCCGGACGAGGCGGCCCCGGGCATGATGGGTCCCAACGCAAAAGAACCGGTCACAGCGTGCATCAGGGCAAACATCGCGAATAGACACAGCGTCGAGAGATGGGTGGTCAACAAATATAACCAACCCGCCTCACGCACAGCCCGATCCTCATCCTCCGTGGTGACCAGGAAAAATGCGCTGAGCGCCATGATTTCCAAAGCCGTCAGGAACAGGATGGCATTCGCGGCCACGGCAACCCCTGCCATGGCGGCGGTAACCAATCCATAGAACAGGCGCAGTTTCCTGCCATTCCGGGGATGTTTCGCCTGCGGCCAGTATTCCATTCCGTAGATCCCACCCAATGCCGGAATGAGAAATATCGGAATCAGAAAAAAGACAGAAAGCCCGTCAATCCGCATGATCGCCCCGGACACCGGCGGGCACACCCATGCCCATATGGCGCCCGTGATCCCGCATAGTGAGCCGGTCAGGGCTATGGCGACCGAAAGCCGCTGCCCCCTGCCCTCATGAGATGCACCAAACAATCCCGTCACCCCGCTCAGCGCATGGAAGGCAATTCCCAGAATGATCAACCACTCATTCATGACCACTCCTCCGTAGCCAGCACAAGGCGGCCAGGCCGCCTGCCAGAAAGAGTCCGAACGTTATAAGCAGGTTACCCATGATATTGCCGATCAGGACACCGCCATGGCCCTCGCGGCGGACAGGATTTCCTCTCGCGGAGCCTGCCGGGCAACGACCTCCTTGAATCCCGGATTCCTTAACGCATGCGCAATCCGGGAAAGCATGTAGAGATGAATGCGAACCGTCGGGCTGACCAGGGTAAACAGGGTATGAACGGGCTGATTGTCGATGGCGCCGAATTCAACCGGTCTCTCCAGAAAACAAAGACAGACCGCAGGATGGTTGACCGCTCCCACAATGGGATTGCGAACATGGGGAATGGCGACGCCATCCCCAACGCCCGTCGACGCCATAGATTCCCTCGCAAGCAGAACCCGGAGCAGGAGTTCGCGATCCATATCCGGGGGCAGTTTCATGGCATTAACCACGGATCGCAGAGCCAGATCCCTGCTGGCTCCTTCGAGCCTGTAAAAAATGCCCCCTGCCTCAAGGGAATCAGCAAAATCAGGCATCAACTCAGCCTCTTCCGGCGTTGAGGTGAACATCTCGGTGGACACGTTGATTTTCTGTGAATTGGCCCATTCCAGCAACTCAGCCCGATTGAAACGGTATTGATCGTTGACCTTATACACGGGGAGCTGCCCCTGCTGAATCCATCGATAGATGGATTTCTCCGAAACGTTCAGAATTCGAGCGACATCACGCACACCCAATTGCATACAGTCACCTTCAAAGTCGATTTGGACAAATAAGGACAAGAAATACGACTCTGTCCCCTAAAAGTCAATCTGGCTCTTATTTTTCAACGGGTACGACAATGCCTTGCATGATGACTTTCTGGCACAAGGTAAACACCAGCAGGGTTGGAAGGGAGGCCATCAGCAGGGAGGCAAACACCACTCCCTGCCCGCTGGACGCCTGGAGCTGGTACAACCATGGCATGATCGTCCACATTCGTTCGTCCTGGCAGACCAACAGGGCCATCATGAAATTGGAGTAGGCGACAGTAAAAGCCCCCAATGCCGTGACCGCCAGAACCGGGGTACTCAACCGCAAGGTCAACTGCCAGAAAAGTCGGAATTCCCCGGCGCCATCCAACTGGGCGCACTCGTATAACTCACGCGGGAGGGAATCAAAGAAACCTTTCAACAAGAAGATCGTGTAGCCGTTGGCGAGCCCGGGGAGAATCAGCGCGGCAAAGGAATTGAGCAGATTGAATTCCCGCAACATCAGGAACACGGGAATCTGGGTTACCATCGGCGGAAAGGCCATGGTAAGCATCATGAACAGCAGGATCCGGTAGGTGGAACGGGGGCGATAACGGCTGAGCGCATAAGCGGCAAGGGGATTGAAAATCAGGGCGCAAAGCACGGACAGCCCGCAATAGAGGGCGGTATTAAGCACCGCCCGGCCATGCCGGGCCATGTAATCGATCACGCTCCTCACGTTGCGTGTCGCAAACTCCAGGCGCAGCGCAGTTGTCGACTCCTTGAAGGCAAGATAATGGAACGCACGCTGGGGCGGCAGAATGGAAAGCCATGAGGCCATGGATGATCGACCCGCAACGACTTTAGCGTCCGATGCCGCGAGGTGACGGTTCAGCGACTCAAGGGTGCCGTATTTCTTCCGGAGCCAGTCGCGAAACCGGAAATCGACCGTGTCGAGGACCAGGGTATCGACTGGCATGACTAGAAATTCCCCGGTGGAAGGATGGCGCCAACCCTGGAGATAGGACTCCCAGTCAGACAATGCCACTCCGGCCGCCGGCGGCTGTTCAGGAAACGGCACCTGTTCGAATCCCGCACATTCAGTCCCGTAGCGTTGGCAATAGACGGCGATATCGCCGTATTTTGCGCGCAGGAAATTCCGGTACCCGGCGGCCGCGCCCGGCGTGGCACGGATCCATGCCAGATTCAGGATTCCGCGGACAAACCGCTCCCAGTCATCACGCTCCAAGGCCGATGTGCGATCCGGAGCCGGCGCACGCTGTTCCAGATGAATCGTGTCCCACGAAGGGTAGGTGGTGCCGTGGGCTCTGTTGTAGCCGCTCAGGTCGGAGCCATACAGAACCTTCAGGAAGGCGCTTTTATAGAACCCCTCGGCGCTGAAGTAGTAGCGATTTTCAAGAGGCTGGCGAGAAGTGAAGGCCGCAATAGCCCGATCCAACGGACACTCGGCCTGGGCCCCGCGTCGTTCCAATCCGTTTCGCGGCCGGATATAAAGGGTATTCCACCCGGAAAAGGTCGTCCCCAAGGCCTGATTCAGCCTGGCGATATCATTCCCGTAGGTCTTCTCCAAAGTCTCTTTCAAGTCCCGCAGGACTGAAGGAAGGGTGCCGCGTGACTGGGGTGCGGCCAGATATCCCACTTCGTAGGCCGTGACGGGCAACGCTTCGGCTTGCAGAAACTCGCGCCAATCCGGAACCAGTGCGAAACCTGAACTGTCCGCAGGGGGATCCACAGCCCTGAACATGGGCGCGCCGCTATCATAAGCCCATCGCATCTGGTTGAGCGACTCATTGAACAACCCCTCGATATGCTTCCGGTAAAGCGCCGCCTCATCCCGCAAAAAGGAAGGAATCACCTTCTGGTCTGCCGTATCCACCTCCGAGGTCGGGCTCGCGGCCACCATGAGCGTGGAGGGATAAAGCATGGTGAGGGCTCCGGCCATCAGGAGACCATACATCACCCCGATCAAAAGGCGGGTTTTCCAGTGGCGGCGGCCTATGGGTGAAAGAAGTGGCATACGATAACGGGATTCAGTTTGTGCTGAACCCTCATCCTCCTCCCTTGAATTCCACGCGCGCCAGCATCTTCAGCTGTTGCACGGTAAAGCCGATCAGGATCACGCCCAACATCCAGGCGGCAGCCGTGGCGGGGCCAAACTGCAGGAACGTGAAGGCCTTGTACCAAATATGAAGTCCCGCAACCTCCGTGTTTGCCGCTCCGCCGGTCATGACCAGAATGTTGCCCGTTGCGGCGTAGAATGAGGCAATAAACGCCCCGACGAAGTTGATCAGGATCAGTGGCTTAAGCAAGGGAAAGACCACAAACAGGATTTTATCGATGAAGGTCGCTCCATCCATGTCCGCCGCTTCATAGTAATCGTCTGGAATCCCCTTCAGCGCCGCAAGATAAATCAGGCATCCCGGCCCCATTCCCGCCCATACCATGGGCAGCACACAGGAAAACATGGCCGTATCGGGATCCGCCAGCCAATGAAACGCCTCGGGGGATGTCGCCCACAACCGGGCAGGCAGATGACGCCACAGCACCGCCCACGGCTCCCCGCCCGGCACGAGGATCGGCCAGGCCAGTTCAACCCCCGACATGAGCAAAAGCACCCCCACCCCGACAAACACCCCGGCCACACGGCGACGGTCGTTCACCCATAACCGCCTGGCAAAGGCGCAGGCCACCGCAAGCAGAGTGAGCCCGACCCCGATGAATCCGGCAGCGGGAATCCGGAGGATCACGGCATTCAGGACCCCTTGCGCAGAGGGATCGAAGAATTCCTTCCAGAGCAAAATGGTCACAATCCCGGTCACCACGGCAGGCAGATAATAAATCAGCCGGAACGCCATCTTCCCGACGGGAATTTCCTGAAGCAAAATCGCCAGCATGATCGGCGGGAGAAACGTCAGGGCGAGAACCAGGAAACTGTACCGGAACGAATTCAACACCGCCTGCCACCAGTCACCGCTGAACAACACATCCCCAAAGTTGTCCAGACCAACCCAGGTCGACGCCCCCAGTAAACGGTAATCCTGAAACGCCATGATCGAGCCCCGTGCAAGCGGATAATAATGCCACAGGCTGATGGTGAGTAACGCAGGTAACAATAGGACGGCGATCCAGACCGACCGGCGCGATACCCGGCTGGCCACGGGAATGAGCCCGGTTAAGGGATTGCCGGTCGGGGGCGCGAAAACACCGGCAACCTGCCGGAAGCCAGCCACAAATGCGGCAATGATCCCGGTCAACACCAACCCGGCCACCCAGCGTCGCAAGGTTCTTTCCCCTCTGGAAACGACGCCCATCATCTGCTCGTCAGCGCGTCGTACACCGTGGGCAAGCAGTCCCTGAAGGGCCTCCAGCCGTCGACTGCGCTCGGGCGGCAATTGGTCCTTCAGAGCCAAGACCTCGGCACGCTGAAGCGGCAGGGTCATCATCTCGTACGCCAGATTGCTGTTTCCGGCATAGGGTTCAGGCCGTCCGGTTTCCATGGCAATTTCAAAAGTACGGGCCCAGCCCGGCGGAGACAGGCGCTCAATCTCAGGATAGCCGAACAGGCTCAGATATTTGGGATGGATAAACCTGCCCAGACCGCTCTCCACCATGACTTTCGTCTTGATGGCCACCGCGGTACGGCTGTCGAAATAACGCATATATTCCCACGCGGCATCCCGGACGGCCGGGTCCCGGATGCCGGCGAACAACCCCATCATCATACTGTTCAACTCCGTCCCGCGATCACCCCGCGGCCCCTTGGGAACGGGCGCCATGCCGGTTACATCGGGGTTGATCGTTGAAATCAATTTCTCGTCGACATAGGCAAACCACATTCCGATCTGCCCGCGTTCCTGCCGGACTGAGAAGTCTGCCGTATCCTTGCAGGAATACCCTCTCCGGACAACACCGTCGGCGTCGACCCACTTCTCGGCACTCAGGCAGAGATAATAATCCAGCGCCTGGGCGGCTTCAGCTGAATTGAAGGCACAACGCCATTGTCGCGTGGCTTCGTCATACACGACCGCCTCCCCGCCGTAGGACCAGAGGATCGGAAGCCAGTAATGGGCCTCGTGTTTTCCGCGAACCAGAAAAAACCCATAAGTTCCGGCTTTGGGATCGGTCAGTTTGCGGGCCGCCCTTATCATGTCATCCAGCGTCCAGTCGGCCGTCGGATAGGCCATTCGATGCGCATCGAACAAATCCTTGCGATACATCAGCACATTGCCCATGGCGCCGCCGTAGGGAAGAGCCCATACATGGGTTCCCCCGGGCCCAGGACGCCGGATCACCGGCCACAATTTGGGATTGACCCGGAAATCAATGTCAGCCGGCTCCATCGCCGACACATAGCCATCCTCCGGACGATCAAGCGGATAGAGGAAATTATTTCGGATATAGGTTTCCGACTTGCGGAAGTTCACATACAGCACATCAGGTGCCAGACCGCCGGCAATGGCCAGCAAATCCACCTCGACGCCTTTGACGGAAATCCCGGTAAACCGTTCCAGCTCAATGGAAACGCGGTCCCAGTTGTGAACCCCGTACCGGGCGGGATCAGCCTGATAACGGGCCCGGTACTTATCCTGGAAGATCCGGGGGAATTCCTGCTTGAAAGACTCCACGGCGGCCACCCCTGCTCGACTGGCAGGATCGAGGCTGGCCGGATCGGGAAGATCGAAAAGTTTGACGTGAATCACCGTGGCACCCGCCCGATCTTCGATCCAACCAGCGAGCGAGCAGGTGGCCGGAAATAACATTCCCGCCAGCAACCACCCTAGCCTCGCGCCATGTTTCACCGGTAACATGGCTGGTTTATACCAACCCTACGCCGGGGAAACAATGACCGAGACGAATCCTCGAAGCGTGTATCATGATCGACAGCTTGTTCCTCTATGACTAGAATGGCGACCCTAACCAGCGAAAGGATCGACATGGAATTCTCCCGGCGCACAGAAAAGGTCATTATTGCGTTGCTTGTTGCTACGGCAGTCATTCTGCTGGCCGCCTTTACGGGACATGCGGTCAAAAAAGCGATCCGGGGGGATGTGAGTGATTTTCTCGCCTATTACACGGCGGCACAAGCCCTCTGCCAACAGACCGATCCGTATGTCTTTGCAGAAAAGCCCTATATCTACCCCCCGCTATTCGCAACCCTTTGTATGCCGTTGGCCGCTCTCCCCGTCACGCTTGCCGCCCTCTGCTATGTACCTGTGATGGCAGGTGCCATCGTGATGGCCTTCCTGCTGGGAATCCGCGAGATGTTGACCCGTTTCCGCATGCCCTTGCAAGGACAAGCCATCGCGGCGTGCACCGTGATGGCTTTTATTATCATGGAAGACCGGGCCAAGTCGGATCTTCAGATGTTCCAGGTCAATTCGCTATTGCTGTGCCTGATGATTCTGGCGCTGCGATGGCTGGATCGCCGTCCCGCCCTGGCTGGCGCCGCACTGGGATTGGCCATGAACATCAAAGTCTTTCCGATCATCATGCTGCCCTATCTCCTCCTGCGACGCCGCTGGAAAACGGCCGGCTCCATGCTGGGGTCGACCGTGCTGTTCGGTCTATTGCCATCCCTGGTCATCGGCTGGAAAACCAACTTGCAGTACCTCGCCCAGTCCTCAGGCGGATTCCTGACCCTGCTGGGAGTTCAAGCCCCGGTGCACCAGAAAGCCCAGATCAAGGATGTCACCGCCTCCTACAGCGTGTCCATCCCCAGTGGCCTGGTGCGAATGCTGGGCCCGGACCATGCCGTCCTGGCCTGGAGCCTGGTAGGCGCCCTCCTGGCAGCCCTCCTGGTCTTCGGCGCCTGGGTGTACCGACGCCAGGGTCTTCCCCGCCTGCGTTGGCCCGACTTCCGGGGGCAACAGGAACCGCGTTGGAAGGGCATGGTGGCTCTGGAATGGTCCGTGCTTGTTGCTATCGCCCTGATATTCAGCCCCCAGACCAATACCCGCCATTTCCTGATGCTGGCCCCCCTGGCCATGCTGGGAGCTGTATTACTGGTCAATACCTTCAGAACACCCGGCTGGACGGTCTGTCTTGCGGGAACCGCACTGGTCTGGGCAGGCTTGACCCTGCCCCCGGGCAGTTTCCGGATCGAGTTCCTCCATCAGGCCCATGTGTTCTGGCAGTTCATCGGCGGTCCCTCGTGGATCCTGCTGATGTCCCTACCGGCGCTGATCTGGAGTGGAGCCATGGCGGTCAGGAAATTGTCCTGATCCAGCCAATCCCATCACGAGCGCGTAGATGAAAATGATTTCGGTGTCGCCAAAGTTGTATTCGACCAACCCGTTCAACAGCAGTCCAGCCAGAAGGAGCATGACCACGACGGCAAGAGCGGAGGATTCTGATCCTGAGGTTTTACTTTGGCGCCAACGCCACACGGCATCACGGAGTCCCAACCCCATCCAGACGAGGTAGAGGATTAATCCCACCCAACCGGTTTCCACCAGCACCTGAGCCCAGTTGGCATGCAGATGATTGCGGGCCGGCTCAATGCGGCGGTAAATGTTTCTCATTCTCTCATTGGTCAGGCATCCGTAACCAATCCCCTGTGGAGCCTCCTTGATCAAGGCCGGTGCGATTTTACACCACATGGTCAGGCGACCCCCGCCCTCAACATTGAACTCCCGCTTCAACTGGGACAGTCGCACCTGAATGGGTGGAAGCAGGATCAAGCCTGCCAGAATGACAAGCACCATCACCCAGGAACGACGCCGCAACCGTGGCAGCAACGCAACGGCAAGAAGCAGCAGGGCACAAAACCAGGAACCCCGCTTGAAATTGATAAGCAGTCCCCCCGCCTGAGCCGCCAGGCCTAACCACCCCCACCACGGTATCCGCTGTCCCTCCTTGATCATGGATGCCATCAGGAAGGATGACCCCACAACTCCCAGCATCAGCATCTGGCCATCCGTCATGGATCCCTTGTCAATCAGAGCGGTGAGGTAGTCAGGAGCAGGCCGATGCCACGCGAGGACGGGAAAGAGCACCAGATCCTTTAATCCCAGCACGGCGCAACCGGCAAAGAAGGCCAGCAACAGCTTGCGCTCGCGTTTCACCCCGGTGACCAATGCCGCCGTCACCGGAATCAAAAGGAACCAGAAAAGTTTGCCACAACGATGCCAGAGCCCCTGGCAGCCCCCCCCCTGGGCGGAAAGCCCAAAGGCCAGCGCCATGAAAAGGAGCGCTGGAATCATGACCGCCGGGAAACACCTCCGAATCCGGCCCTGCATCATGGTGACGGCAAACAGCAGGAAACACAGAGCGGCCAGTACCTGCCCCATGGCAATGGAGAAGGTGATGAAGAATACGGTAGCCATCAGGGCGGCAAACGCCCTCCCGTCACCCTCGCCTGATGCTCCCAGCCACTTCATGAAATGAATAATTAGTGCAAGCGGAGTCAGGATGCAATATCTTCCGGTGGCATGAGAGGAATGAAAAGGACATGGTGGATCTACGCCCTGCCTGTAGGGATTCTACTGGCCGTGACGTTGCCCCATCTGGCGCAAGGTGATTTCAGGGCTGAAACAGCGCATTACGGGGCTATTGGCCACCAATCCTGGCAGCCTCTCGCTCCTTTCTGGGCGTTGTATGAGTATCCCTCCGTTCCCTACTTTAACAAACCCCCGCTGGTCTTCTGGATTCACGGAGGGTTTCTTCACCTGTTCGGAATCAGCCTGCCTGCGGCACGCCTGCCGTCCATACTGGCTGCTGCCGGGTGCCTCCTGTTCACCGTGGGACTGGCGCGCCGCGAACTGGGACGCGCTACCGCGCTGGCAACCGGGGTGATTTTGGCGCTTAGTTATGAGTATTTTCGCCGCACCCGCGAAATCTCGCTGGATCTGTGGCAGTTATTTTTCATGATGGGCGCACTCTGGTTCTGGATGTCGGCTACCTCCCGTCGTCACGGCCCCGTCTGGCTGGCCGGACTTTTCCTGGGCTTGGCGCTCCTCTGCAAACCCCTGATGGCCCTGATGCTGCCTCTCATCCTGCTATTCTGGTCATTTCTGGGCGTGCCTCGCCGCACCACACGATGGCGAGATTTCACAATTCTGCTGGGCATGGCCCTGCTGACCTGCCTGCCCTGGCATCTTTCCATGACAACGCGTTTCGACGGCGAATTCCTTGCGCAGTATTTCGGGCGGGAAGTGGCTGCCCGCTTACACGGACTCAGGAACCGTGAGCCTGTCTGGTACTATGCCGTCGAAATCGGAAGGTCCTATTGGCCCTGGATGCTGTTGCTCATGACCGGGATAGGGTGCTGGGCACGCCGCACGGTTTCAATCCGTCACTCCCGGATCCTCGGCGCCGCCCTGGTATGGGTGGCGGCATGGGCCGTGGCGCTCAGTCTTTTCCCGGACAAGCGTCCGCGCTATGCCTTGCCGCTCTACCCGATGATGGCGCTGATAGCCGGCTACGGGGCGGCCATGCTTCCCTGGAAAGGACTTCGACAATGGTACCGGCGGGGATTGCCGGTCACCGCGGCTCTGATCCTCGCCGCCGCGCTTACGGCGGCCATGCTGCCCCTCCGGGTGCAAGCTCCACCAGATCCTTGCCTGGCGGCCTTGACCGACTGGGCACGCCGGCAGGATCCGGCACACGTGTATTCAGCGGCAATGACTTCATCAGACGAAAGCATGATTTATCTGAAAGCAGGATATTGGCCAATCCCGCTGCGATTGCACCCTCACCCTGCCCCGGGGAGTCTGCTGCTCTGCAGGGAGGGAATCACGCCCGCCCCCCTCCCTGCAGGCCTCTGTATCTTCCAACAGGGCCCGTACCGGGTCATCAAACGATAGGTCAAATTGAACCGGACGACCCGGCACTGCGCCTGTGTCTTGACTGGAGCGGATCAAACCACTATTTTGCACCCCATGTTATTACTGATGCTCAAGGCACTCTGTAAATTCCTGGGATGGCTGCCGCTGCCGGCAGCACTGGCCCTTGGGCGCGGTCTGGGCTGGTTCTACGGACATGTCATCCGCCATCGCCGACATGACGCAGAGGAAGCTCTCCGCTTCAGTTTCCCGGACAAGGACGACTCTGAACGCCGCCGGATTCTGGACACGATGTACCTGAACCTGGGAATGAATGTCGTGGAGGAATTCCGCCTCCTTTCGATGTCCACCGAGTATCTCGATAAATACATCACCTGGGAAAACGACCAGCCCGCCAGGGATGTTCTAGCCGCTGGAAAAGGCCTGCTGGTACTGACAGGCCATATGGGCAGTTGGGATCTCC
>CAYOQM010000041.1:0-697 GCA_964406065.1 uncultured Verrucomicrobiota bacterium | reverse complement strand
ATTCAACTTCCCGACAACGATCATTACCAAAAAGATCAAAAACAAGGCCATCAATGCGCTCTGGATGGATGTCCGGAGCCGGTTCGGGTTGAAATTTGTTCCGGCCCACAATTCATACCGCCAATGTCTGACGGCGCTCCGTCACAATGAGATTGTCGGCTTTGCGATCGATCAGAACATGATCGACACGGAGGGTATTTTTGTCGACTTCTTTGGCAAACCTGCCTGCACCACTCCCGGGCTTGCTTACATGTCCGCGCAATCCGATTCCGCCGTGGTGCCCGTGTTCATGCTCCGCGCCCCCGATGGACGGCATGTGGTCAAAACATGCCAGGCGATTCCCCCGCCGCCGGATCGAAAGCCGGAGACAATCCGGGAGTACACGCAGCGTTACACAAAGGTCATGGAAGACATTATCCGGGAGTATCCCGACCAGTGGATTTGGATTCACCGCCGGTGGAAGACCAAACCTAAAGCCGAGCAGGGTGGCAGTCGCTTGACCAAGACAAAGTAGCAGGCCTCAGCAGTCGGCATAAAATGGATACCGGGACGGGTCAACCCCGGGAAGACGGCGCTTCCAGCGCTTGTAAGACCACAGCCAATATCCCGGATGACGCCGGATTTCGCGCTCCGCAAACCGACCTGCACCATCACCGGGTTGTCGCCCGGAACGCCCTATGCCTTTTCCATTGTTCCG